>JANWHR010000045.1 GCA_025450355.1 Micropepsaceae bacterium | reverse complement strand
GCAAGAAGCACAAGCTGGTCCGGTTTGTCGCCGACCCTCGTTCGAGAGACTGTTGGGGAAATAGCAAAGCGGCCCACCTGCATCCGGTTTGTTCAAGACCGGCAATGCGATAGCGGTTATCCGGCGCCTGCGCCGGAGGCCAAGGCAACTGGCGTGCGGGCCGAGGGCAACCTCTCCCGCGGGAAACGGGGTGACGGCCTTGCTAAGCAAAGCGCTGACGCGGATCGCTACACACTTTGGTCAATTGCGGCAATTTCGGGGCAACATGACGCGGGCGCTGCGGTCTCCGGACGCGCGCTGGGCCCTGGTTTCCACGGGAGTGACCACGTCCGTAGCGGTGACGGTGACTTGTCTTTCGCTTGCCGCGACTCCGTCGTCGAGCACCCGGGCTTACGAACCGCGCCGCGAAACCGCTGGTCTTCCCTACGACATGCTTCAGCGGATGGCTGGTCTGCACTCGATCCCGGCAATTCCCACCGCCGGCGCGACTGATCTTTATCGTTCTGCCGGGTTGATTGGACCCGGAATCACGGGGCCGCTTGAACGATTGCTGAAATTGCAACGTGCCGTGGCCCAGCCCGAGGTCGAAACGCGGCTGCTTACCGCGGAAAAAGGCGAAACCATTGTCGCAATGCTCGAGGACGCCGGAGCCTCAAAGGAGGACGCGGCAGCCGTTGCGCAGGCAATCAAGCCGGTTTACAGCGCGAAGAAGGTGCGACTCGGTCAACAGTTCAAAGCGGTGTTCGGACCTTCGTCTGCTGCCGGATCAGCCGATGGCGGGGTCTCGGGCCAAGGCGCGGTAGAGAATCCGGACGGCACCGATAGTTCGGAACACCGCCTGCTCTCGCTCTCGTTCGCGCCCAACGTCGATCACCTCGTCAATGTGCATCTGACCGCGCCAGACAACTATTTCGCGGAAAGTATTCAGCGCAAATTGGAAGAGCGCTACCAGCACGCCGGCGCGAACATCGACTCCAATCTTTATCAGGCGGCGCTCGACGCGGGTATCTCGCCAACGCTTGTGGTCGAGATCATCCGCATGTTCTCCTACGAAGTAGATTTCCAGCGCGACGTCCACCCCGGCGATTCGTTCGAGGTGTTCTTCAGCGATTATGTCACCGATGACGGCCAGCCGGCGAAGCGCGGCGATATTCTGGCGGCATCCCTGACCCTTGGAGGCAAAACGCATCTTCTGTACCGTTACGAAACCGCCGGCGGCGACGTTGAATTTTTCAACGCGAAGGGCGAGAGCGCAAAATCCATGCTGATGAAAACCCCGGTGGACGGCGCGCGCATTTCATCCGGGTTCGGCGCAAGATTGCATCCGATCCTGGGCTACACACGGATGCACAAGGGAATCGATTTTGCCGTGCCCCAGGGCACGCCTGTGATGGCCGCAGGCAGTGGCAAAGTCACGTTCAAAGGCTGGGCCGGCGAATATGGCAATCTCGTCGTGATCGACCATGGAAACGGTTACTCAACGGCGTATGGTCATCTCTCCCGTTTCGCCGGCGATACCCATGTTGGTGAACATGTTTCACAGGGTGACGTCGTCGCCTTCAGCGGAATGACCGGGCTCGCGACCGGGCCGCATCTGCACTATGAGATCCGAATTCACAACAATCAGGTCAATCCCGCGACGGTAAGGATCGCCTCCGGCCGCAAGCTCGAAGGTACCGAATTGCAGGATTTTCTTGCGGAACGTGACCGAATCGAGACCATGGAAGTTTCACTCCCGATTCAGCACAAGCTCGCCCAGGCGGCTTCAAATTCCCCTGCAAGCGTGCAGTAGCACGCTTGCCCACGGCTACTGAACAAGCAGCACGATTTTCCCCAGCAAACCTCCGGCCGCCAAACGACGATGTGCGTCGGCAGCCTCGGCGAGCGGATATTTCGCAGCGATCGGCACCTTTAGATGCGCGGCTTCGACGGCTGTGTTCAGGCGGTCGAATTCGGCGCGGCCGGGAATGAAGCTATAGAGAATCATGCGCGGTCCGAGCCGCGGGCGCGGGACAGGATTGATTCCATCCAGGACGGCAACCTTGCCTCGGCGGTCCTGCCGGAGCGCGTCGATACACTGCTCCAGGGCCGCCCCACCGGCCAGTCCGAATACCGCGTCCACGCCATCGGGAGCGAAGTTTTTTGCAGCGGCGGCGATATCTCCGGTCCTGCCGTTGACGACCGCATCCGCGCCCAGGCTCTTCACGAGTGCTGCGCCGGCATCACTGGTCACGGTCGCCAGAACCCTGACCCCGCGCAGCTTCGCGAATTGCACCGCAAGTGTCCCGACAGCGCCGGAAGCGCCGTGGATAATCAGAGTATCTCCGGCTTTCAACTGCAGAACATCGTCGATTCCCTGCAGCGCCGACAGCCCGCTTACGGCAAGAATGCCGGCTTCGTCGGACTCGATCCCCTTTGGGATGTGGGCAATATCTTCAGCCGGCACAACCACATATTGGGCATAAAAGCCACTGGGCATGCCCTCGACTGCGCCATAGACCCGATCGCCGACCTTGAATCCCTGAACTCCGGGTCCTATCGCGGCGATTTCACCTGCACCGTCGGTCCCAATGACCAGAGGTGAATGCGCACCATCCGCCGCACGCTGCCGCGCCCCGGCATCCCAAACGGCCACACCGGCCGCATGGACCGCGATCAGGACTTGACCGGCCCCCGGCCTGGGCACCGGAAGATGATGAATCGAAAGAACTTCGGGGCCCCCGCCCTGATCAACCGCGGCGGCAAGCATCGTCGCTGGAACCTCAGTCGCGGCGGCGGCCGACGCAACGCCGACGGTTGCCGCGACCATCGAGAGCCAGACGAGCGCGAGCCGCGAGTGAGCCAAAAGCTTCCAATAGGCGTGGGCGCCAGGCACGATCCTGGCCTTTCTTGCCTGTGCGCGCGTCATTCTGCCTGCTCCTGCGTGACCGGGACGGTTCCGGGCTTGTCCTTGTCCTTGATATTAAACGCGAGAAAAGCCGCCGGCTCGGTTTTGCTAGCGTTGGCAGACACCGCGTGGATATCCGAGGGATTTTCGTAGAATGTCTGACCCGGGCCGAGTGTCATGCGTGGACCGCCCTTCACCTGCATGATGACTTTGCCCTGAAGCACATAGACAAACACCTGCGCAAAGTGCCGATGCGGCCGGCCGATCGAGCCCGGCGCGTCCTCGATCCTGTTCACCACCACTTCCTTGCCCGGGACGGCAATGAGGTCACGCTGCATCAGCGGGCCGCGTTGCGATGCTGATGTCGCAACAGGCTTTGCAGCCTGATCGCTGGCCGCCGGCGCGGACAGTTGCGCTTGATCCGGCGCGACCGGGATTGAACCGGGTTTGTCTTTATCCTTGATTGAGAGCACCAGGAATTTTGCCGGCTCGGTCTTGCTCGCGTTGGCGGACACGGCGTGAATATCCGAGGGATTTTCGTAGAATGTCTGGCCCGGACCTAGTGTCATGCGTGGACCGCCCTTGACCTGCATGATCATTCGTCCCTCGAGAATGTACACAAACACCTGGGCATCATGCCGATGAGGCGCAGAACTTGCGCCCGGCGGAACGTCGATCGTGCTTACCACGACCTCCTTGCCAGGTGCGCCGATGAGGTCGCGTGTCATCAGCTCCCGGGCGACGGTGTGTGGCCCTGACGGGGATGGAAGTTGTGCCTGTGCGATGGATGCACAGAGCAGTGCAGCAGCGGCACCGATCCCGAGACTGCCGGGTATTGTGCAATAAAAACCATGCCTGAACATGTGTGCGCCTCCTGGATTATTGTTCACAGACCCGACCCTCATGCACCCGCCGTCACGGCAGGCACCGCGAGCACGTCGTCGTCCTGCGCGATTTCGTATCTTCGGCCCAACAGGAAGGCAATCGGGAACCAAAACGCGGAAATGACAAGGCCCAGAATGGCCAGTCCCGCCACGCCGAAAGGCAAAACCGCGGCGCTCAACCAGGACGAACTCAAGTCGCCGAACCTATAAACCACTGTCTCGATCACGTTCTTTGCTTTGTATTTGCTCTCCTGGTCCACGAGAGTGAAGAGCATGTCGCGGCTGGGCTTGGCGATTGCATATTCCGAGAACCGCCTCGCCACCTGGATGCTCCCCAGAACGAACAGCACGGGCGACAACGCCACCGCCAGAAATGCAACCACCATGATCAACGGATTGAGCAAGAGCCCGGTCGAAACGCCAAAGCGCTGAATGAAACGGCTGGTTCCGAACAGTTGAATAAGTAGGGCGATGGAATTCGTCGCGAAATCAATGGTGGCATAGGCCTGAGTTCTTGCCGCCCGGCTGGCAAAATCCTTGCTGATGAGATCGCTCAGCTGGAAATAAATCACCGTGGATATCCACGTCATCAAAAGAAGAAACAGGGCGATCATCAGAAGATAGCGCGACTTGAACAGAAGACTGAATCCATCGAACGGACTGCCTCCCAGCGGATGATCGAGGGAGGTCCGTTGTGCCGTCCGGGAGGTTGCGGCCAGTTTGCGCTTTTCGCCTTCGAGCAGCGACGCCAGGAAGGCCGTGATCGTAAATCCGGTTGCCGACATAAGGAGCAAATTGTCGACGCCCACGCTTCTAACAAACAGGGCCACAAAGGCAGGCGCGCTAACGGCGCCAATAGTGCCGCCAGCGGCGATAAAACCAAACAGGCGCTTCGCCTGCGCGCTGGAGAAAATATCCGCCATCATGCTCCAAAACAGCGAGATCGTAATCAGATTGAAGGTGCTGAGCCAAATGTAAAATGCGGCAGCAACCCAACGGTCATTGCCGATATTCTCAAACAGAAAAAAGAAACCGATCATCGTGATGGCAATGAAGCCGTAAACCCAGGGCAGAAATTTCGATAGCCTTATGCGGGATGCCAGACCCCCGAATACCGGCGCCGCAATGAAACTTACAAGGAAGGTGCCGGTGAAAAGTTCCTGTAGATGGGCGACGCCATAGACCGTCCCCATCGTGTCACGCAGCGGCCGAAGGATGAAATAGCTCGCCATCAGAAAGAAAAAATAGACAAAGGATATCCAGACCGCCCTGGTTTCGATCGGTTCGATCTCGGCGGCGAGTTTTAGGATCCGGGTGACTGGCCTGCGATCAGGTTGATTCATGCGCCGTTCCGTTTCCCAGGCATCCGCAGGAAGGGGCGACCCCGACGGGCGCCCCTGATCGCATCATAGCGCCTACCCAAACGGGCGGCTATGACGCCCATTCACCGTCGGAAAGCGGACAATGACCCGCGCGAAACATGAGAAAGGCGAGTCCGGCGGGCTTGCAGTGGCGTCGTGAGCTTCAGTGAACGGCGTGGCTCGGCGGTTCCTGTCCCATGCCGAACAATTCGCCGGATGCTTCGACTTCCGTGCCGTTGATGATCAGCCCGCGCTTTCCGGCGGAGACCTTCACGGTTTCCCCATCGGAAACATCGCCTTCCAGAATCATGTTTGCCAGTGGATCCTGCAAACTGCGCTGAATCACCCGCTTTAGCGGCCGGGCGCCATAGACCGGATCGTAACCCGCATCGGCGAGCCAGGATTTGGCCTTCGCGTCCAGCCTGAGCGCGATCTTGCGATCGGCAAGCAGATGCGAGAGCCGCTCGATCTGGATGACCACGATCTTGTCCATCTGCGCACGGCTAAGCCGGTGGAACAGGATGATCTCGTCCAGGCGGTTGAGGAATTCGGGACGGAAATGCGCCCGTACGGCATTCATAACCTCTCCGCGGACGGCGGTTGAATCCTCACCTTCCGGCTGGGCGGCCAAAAATTCTGCACCCAGATTCGACGTGAGGATGATCACCGTGTTCCGGAAATCCACGGTCCGGCCCTGACCGTCCGTAAGCCTTCCATCATCAAGCACCTGCAACAGGACATTGAACACGTCCCGATGGGCCTTTTCGATTTCATCGTACAGGACAACCTGATACGGCCGCCGGCGAACGGCTGCGGTCAGCGCCCCGCCCTCCTCATATCCGACATAGCCTGGAGGCGCCCCGATCAACCGCGCGACGGAATGCTTTTCCATGTATTCGGACATATCGATGCGCACCATTGCGGTGTCGTCATCGAACAGGAACGCGGCCAGTGCCTTGGTCAGTTCGGTTTTGCCGACACCGGTTGGACCGAGGAACAGGAATGAGCCAATTGGCCGGTTCGGGTCCTGCAATCCGGCCCGTGCACGCCGGACGGCATTCGAAACCGCACGCACCGCTTCTTCCTGACCGACCACGCGGTTTGCAAGCGATTCCTCCATGTGGAGCAATTTTTCGCGCTCGCCCTCCAGCATTTTGTCCACCGGAATGCCTGTCCAGCGTGACACGACCGCGGCGATGTGCTCTTCCGTCACCGCTTCATTGACCAGGCGTTCAGAGCCTTTCTCTTCCGCGGCGTGCAATTTTCCTTCCAGGCCGGGAATGATGCCGTAGGCGAGTTCACCCGCGCGCGCGAGATTGCCGCGGCGCTGTGCAATGTCGAGTTCCTGGCGTGCCCGATCTATCTCTTCTTTCAGCTTTTGCGATTCGTGCAGCGACTTCTTCTCTTCATTCCAGCGGGCGGTCAGGGCAGTGGATTTTTCTTCCAGTTCCACCAACTCGACTTCGAGTCTCTCCAGCCGGTCTTTTGATGCCTTGTCCGCCTCTTTCTTCAGGGCTTCGCGCTCGATCTTCAGCTGGATGATCCGGCGATCCAGTTCGTCCAGTTCTTCCGGTTTGGAATCGACCTGCATCCGCAGCCGGCTCGCCGCTTCGTCCATGAGGTCGATTGCTTTGTCGGGAAGGAACCGGTCGGTGATGTAGCGGTTGGACAAAGTTGCCGCGGCGACGATCGCGCCGTCCGTAATCCGTACGCCGTGATGGACTTCATATTTTTCTTTCAGCCCACGCAGGATGGAAATGGTATCGGCCACCGTTGGCTCGGAGACGAACACCGGTTGGAAGCGCCGCGCTAGCGCCGCGTCTTTTTCGACATATTTGCGGTATTCGGCGAGCGTGGTCGCGCCAATGCAATGCAGCTCGCCGCGCGCCAGCGCCGGCTTCAGCAGATTCGAGGCATCCATCGCGCCTTCCGCTTTGCCTGCTCCAACCAGCGTGTGAAGTTCATCGATGAAGAGAATGACCTTTCCGGCCGCGGCGGTGATTTCTGACAGCACGGCTTTCAGCCGTTCCTCGAATTCACCGCGGAATTTTGCTCCGGCGATCACTGCGCCCATGTCGAGCGCCATCAGTTTTTTGTCGCGCAGCGATTCCGGAACGTCCCCATTGACGATGCGCAGGGCAAGGCCTTCGGCGATCGCGGTTTTGCCCACCCCTGGTTCGCCGATCAGGACCGGATTATTCTTGGTCCGCCGCGACAGCACCTGAATCGTGCGGCGGATTTCCTCGTCGCGTCCGATCACCGGGTCAAGCTTGCCCGAACGGGCGAGTTCGGTGAGATCGCGGGCGTATTTCTTCAGCGCGTCATAGCTGTTTTCGGCCGTGGCCGTATCGGCCGTCCGGCCCTGCCGTAGATCATTGACAGCCTTGTTCAGCGATTGGGGTGTCACGCCGGCATGTTTCAGAATGTTGGCGGTTCCGGCAGCGGGCGTCATGGCCAGCGCCTGCAACAGGCGTTCGGCCG
>JANWHR010000044.1 GCA_025450355.1 Micropepsaceae bacterium | reverse complement strand
GCCGGTGATTTCAACATCTGGACCGAACATGACACTGAAATTCTGTACCCCCTGCGGGCACGACGGCAACCGCGGTAAGGATTTATTCCGGCGGTTCACCGCGCTGTGGCTCCGGTCAAGACGCGGGAATATCGCAATCATGACCGCCTTGCTTGCGCCAGTGGTAATTGGATTCTTTGGCGCCGGTGCGGAAACGGGCTACTGGTATGTCACGCAGCAAAGCATGCAGATTGCGGCCGATAAAGCTGCTGTCGCAGCGGCTACCAATGCCAGTTCGAGTTACGCTGCGGAAGCGCAGGCCGTTGCGGCCAAAATGGGTTTCACGAACGGGCAGAATAACGTCACCGTTTCCGCGTCCAACAGCGCAACCTGTCCCAGCGGCGGCACGAACTGTTACAGCGTCTCGATCTCCAACAAGGTCCCGCTTTATCTGGCGCAGCTCGTGGGGTACAGCGGCGACACCACGCTCGATGGCCACAAAGCGGTAAACCTGAGCGCAACCGCGATTGCGAAGCAAGATACGATTCCGCGGCAGTACTGCATCCTGGCATTGGCCACTTCGGGCACTGGAATCCAGGCAAACGGCGTTCCAAATGCGAATCTGGCTGGTTGCAACATTATGTCGGACTCCAACGCAACGTGTAACGGTCACGATACCGGCGCCAATGTTGGCGATGCCCATCTGACAAATGGCGGTGGCTCCGGCTGTGGGGTAATCCAGGATTCGAACGTTCCCATTGTCACGGACCCGTACGCTTACCTTGCAGCGAACATCCCGGCGCACAGCTGCCCTGGCGGTTACCCCCAGGAGCCGGCGAAGAAGAAGGATCCGGCGCTTCCTGCGACCAACATATTGCCTACAAGCATAACCCTGACCAGCGGCTACAATTTCTATTGCGGCGATCAGGAGCTGCAGGGCAACACCACCGTCACCGCGGCTTCCAGTTCCCAGATGGTGATTGAGAATGGACAGCTTGACACCGGTAGTTACAGCTTCACGACGACCAGCGGTGGATTGACGGTTATATTCACAGGCACGTCCGGCACTTACACCCACGCGCCAACCGGAGGCGGCACGCTCAATTTCAACGCACCCACCTCCGGAACCTGGTCCGGCGTCGCAATCTATCAGGATCCAGCCATGACGACCGGTGTGGACGTTTCCGCAGCAGGCAACAGCCCGACCTGGGATGTCACCGGGCTGGTCTATCAGCCCAATGCCAACGACACATTCAGCGGCGCCGTGAACAAATCCAATAACGGCTTTTCGTGCTTCGCCATGGTTGTCAATACGATTACCATAAATGGCACCGGCTCGATCTTGGAACATGACGGTTGCCCATCCGCGGGACTCACCATGCCAACTGGGCAGCAGCCCGGGCGAGGACAACTGGTCCAGTAATAGGAGAATTCATCGTGCCGAATTATACTCCTGTTGGCCGCGCTTTCGCGCCCTGGCGAAGGCTCTCCTGCAGTTCGTTGATGCGCCGCCTGTTGATAGCCGCTCAAGAACAGCGTGGCGTCGCGGCCATTGAATTTGGCCTTGTGGCGTCGTTCCTGTCGATTGCGACGCTGAATGTGTCGGACACGGCGGTCTATGCGCTCGATCGTCTTGAGGTGGAAAATGCCGCGTCGATGGGTTCGCAGGCGGCGTGGAAAACCTGCGATACGACTCACCTGCCGGCGACGACGAATTGTGCGGGACTGAATTCGGCGGTCAGCACTGCGATCCAGAGCACACGCCTGGGAAACAGTGTGTCGCTGGTAACCGGATCCCCCGCAGAAGCCTATTACTGCGTCGATTCAAGCGGCGCGCTGACCTGGGTCGCCAGTGTCTCATCGGGCAAGCCAAGCAACTGTTCCACCGTGGGCGTTCCGACCAACACGCCCGGTGATTACATCACGGTGCAGGTGACATACAACTATTCACCGCTGTTCACATCGATCACCAACCTTTTCGGAAACACGATTACGAAAACCTCGTGGATGCGTCTGGACTGACGATGAGTATAAAAAAAACGCTGATCCGCCTTAAAGATGTTTCCCAGGGAACGACGGCGATAGAGTTTGCGCTGGTTCTGCCCGCCTATGTCGGTTTGATTGTCGGGGGCATGTATCTGTGCCTGGGGCTGTTCACCGCAACCAGCCTGCAATACGCCGTGCAGAAAAGCGCGCGCTGTGCGTCGGTCAATTCAACAACCTGCTCTTCCAGTGCGACTACCGTCGCCTACGCCAGGTCCGCGTACCACGGACCTTCTTCGCCCGCTCCAAGCTTCACCTATTCGACAGGGACATGCGGTTATACGGTGAGCGGCACGGTCAATTACGTCTTCGATTTCGGGCTTAAGGACGTCACGTTCCCGATTACGATCTCCTCCTGCTTTCCCTGACAGCCGCTGCAAAAGCACGTAGTCCCGCACAGGCGCGAAGCGCCGCATATGCATTGGGCCGGCCGTCTTCACAAAAAATATACCTATAATAAAGATATTGTCCTCTGATTCTGTCGCGCCGCTCGGGGGCGGGACCGTAAGGGGGATGCCATCATGACCGAAACAGCCGCAGGAACCATTGCACCGGGACCGGATTGGCAGGGACCGGGTCTGCGCCTGTTTGTCACCGGATTTCTGGTGCTTTTCCTCGAGCTCGCCTGTATCCGCTGGTTCGCGACTTACGTCATCTTCCTGCAATTCTTTACCAACGTGGTGTTGCTGGCGTCGTTTCTCGGCATGTCATGCGGTTGCATGGCGGCCAGAAGCAAACGCAACTGGCTGGCGCTGTTTCCGCTGATCGCGCTGGCCGCGGTTTTTTCCGCGGTGGCGATTTACATGATTTATGGCCTGTGGGGCGGCTTCGCGATCAGCGTTGGCAATCAGACCTCTCCGCAGGAGGTTTTCTACGGCACGGAATATCGCAACCCGGATGTCGCCACCTTCGTCGTCCCGATTGAAGCGATCGTCGGCGTCTTCTTCATCCTGATTGCGGTGATGTTTGTTCCTCTCGGGCAGGTTTTGGGGAAAGCGTTCGGCGCCGTTCCCAATCGCGTCAGAGGTTATGCCCTGAATATCGGGGGGAGCATTCTTGGAATCGTTCTGTTTTCGATTGCGTCCTGGCTCCAGACGCCGCCCGTGGTTTGGTTTGTGCTCACCTTCGCGGGGGTGGCCTGGCTGCTCCATGCCGAAGGGCTGCTCAGCGTCCTGCGGGCCGGAGCGCTCGCGACGATCTGCATCGTCATTTTCGCATTTCCGCTGCTGCTTGACAGGAATCAGGACGGCCAGACGCGGTGGTCGCCCTATTACGCCGTCAACCTGCGGGAAGGAAAAGTGATCACGGTGAATGCCGTTGGTCATCAGGAAATGCGGCGATTTGACAGTGATGGTTCGCAATATTCCCTGATCCATTTGTTGCATCGCGCAACCGGTGGAACGCCATTCAAGGATGTCCTGATCATCGGCGCCGGTTCGGGAAACGATGTCGATCATGCGCTGCACTATGGCGTTTCCCATGTCGATGCGGTCGAAATCGATCCGGCGATTCTCGACATCGGGGTCCGTCAGAATCCGGACCATCCGTATCAGGATCCGCGGGTCACCCGTCATATTGATGACGGCCGGCATTATCTCCGCACCACCGATAGAAAATACGATCTGGTCGTCTATGCGCTGGTGGACTCACTCGTGCTGCATAGCGGCTATTCCAATATCCGGCTGGAAAGCTACCTGTTTACGCAACAGGCATTCGACGACGTCAAGCGTGTCCTGAAACCGGGCGGAATTTTTGTGACGTATAATTATTTTCGCCAGGGGTGGGTCGTTCAGCGTGTTGCGGAGATGGCGAAGCGCTCGTTTGGCTGCGACCCGCTGATCATCAGCCTGCCCTATCGCGAGGAGGTCAAAGCCTCCGCGCCCGCGGGATTCACCATGGTCATCACGGACTGCAGTCCCGCGCTGCGCGCGCAGTTCAGCAAACAAAGCTTCTGGATCAATGCGGTCCCACCCAAAAACCTTAACATCAACGGATTTCAGATTGACCCGCAGCAAAGGTCCGATGCGAAGGATTGGCTGCGCATCGCGCCCAGTACGCTGATTGCGGATCAGGGCAATCCGATCGCCGCCGATGACGACTGGCCGTTCCCCTATCTGAGCGAGCGGATCATCCCGGAACTCAGCGTTCGCTCGATGATTCTGCTGGGCGGGCTCGGCCTTCTGATGGTCTGGCTGTTTTGGCCGCGTGGCAGCGGCAGGATCGACAACCGGATGTTTTTCCTTGGCGCGGCCTTCATGCTGCTGGAGACACGCGCCGTGGTGCAGTTGGCGCTGCTTTTCGGCAGCACCTGGGTGGTCAACTCCGGTGTCTTTTTCACTGTGCTGGTCCTGATCCTCGCGGCGAATCTCTATGTGCTCCGCACCCGGTCCCAGAGGGTCTGGACGCATTATGTGCTGCTGCTACTGGTTGTGGCCGCTGCGGCCGTCACCCCGGTTTCCGTTTTTCTCAACGGCGGAATTGTCTGGCGGACGCTCGCACCCTGCATTCTGGCGCTGGGCCCAATGCTGTTCGCGGCCGTGATATTTGCCCGATCCTTTTCGCAAAGCGCCGATCCTGATCTTGCCTTTGCCTCGAACATTGCGGGGTCGGTGGTCGGCGGTATCGCCGAATCCTTCTCGATGCTGGTCGGCTTTCGCTATCTGCTTTTGCTGGCGGTTATTTTCTACCTGCTGTCGATGTGGCGGCCGGCCCTGAGCGCACCGGCCCTGCGCGCCCTAAAGGCTGCTCCATGAACCGGGCCGAGCAGCTCAAAAATCCGGCGTCATCGCCCTGGGTACATCGGAATCCTTTCCCGGGTACCAGGCCCTGTTCTCGGCGCAAGTCTGTTCAGCCCAGTCCAGCGGGTCGTTTCCCGCGCTGCGATAGGTCATGGTGGCGGTCCATGGCATCGTGAACACGGCCGGGTCCTCGACCGTGAACCGTAGCTGCAGATATTTGCCGCGGGAGTTTGCCACCGGCATTCCGGGCGGGACGTTGTGCTCCCTGGCGTCGCGTGCGAAGCCCTCTTTTGCACCCGCGTAATCCAGCATGCGGTAGTGTTCGATGACATGCAGCCCCGGTGTGTGGGGCGTGCCGTACCAATCGACCATCGAATACGGCCCGACTTTCGTCCCCACGGTATCGATCACCAGCGTGTCGCCTTCGTAATGGCCGACAGAGTCGCCATACCAGGACGGGATGAGATGCGCCGGATGGGTCGCGTTGATGCGCACGTGCCGGACCTGATGATTGTAGCCGTATAAAATCGTGACCTGGTCCGGTTGCTGCACCAACTGCGTCGGGCCATTGGTGAATACGAACGGCGGCCCTTCAGGCCAACACTGGTTGCGGGGGTTCGGATCGCCGATGCCGTTCAACCCGAGTTCACCGTGTTTCCGGACGAGTTCCGCCGCCGCGGGTTTGAGAATCCGGTTGGTGTAATCGCCGGCAAGTCTCAGAATGTCACCGGTACCGTTGGCACGCCGCGCCCGGTTGACCAATGCGGTTGGACCCGAGGCGAGCGGCTCGAATCCGGGATTGGCGTGAACCCAGGAGCCAGAAAAATCCGGGACGGAATCGGCGCCCCGGTTCGGCTGCCCGAAGGCGGGCGCCACTACAATCGCCGCACATGCGAGGATTACCGGAAAATTCCGCCACGGCAAATGCATTGCTACCCTCCATTGAATCCCGCAGGGCAAGGCTTACGCAAGGTTACACAATAAAACTGCGAGTTTGGAGTCGGGTGGCAGCGCTGCGAATGGGGCGGCTGCGGTGCGGGAACCAAATCCCCATTGTGCCGTATCGTAAGCCGCGCACGAAGTTCCATCGGTGGACCCACCAGGAGCTGCAGGCAGTCCCTTGCAAAGGTCTGCGGCTCCGGTGGCTTGCACGAACGCAATTGGCCGGCGCGGGTTGCCGGAATTCCGTAGCGGAGGATCAGGACGGCAAAAGATTCGGATGCCAGGGACTATGGGCCGAGCGGTCGGAGGCGTTGTTCAAACTGCAGGCGCCTCACCCGCATCAGGAGCCGGGCAGCACACCCCGAACGCGGTCCGGAATACGAGCTGCAAACCTTCGAGTGCCCGAAGTGCGGCACGATCGACACCCGGGCGGTTTATACGCCCGGCGCCACTGGCGATTTGATGTGATGAGTATCTGCTACGCGACGTTCAGATATCGCAGCCTTCGGCCGGCACTTCGCCCGTAAAGTAGAACCGAATCGCGATCACCAGCACCGCCGCGACGGAAAAGAACACCCCCGTTCCAAACGTTCCGGCTTGCCACCAGAGCAGGCCCCAGCTTCTTCTGCCCAGCCTGTCCGCCAGCGCTTTGAACCAATCGATATTGGGCTGTTCGACGTTTTGCTCACTGATTTGTGCGGCGTTGATGGCTGCTCGCATTTGACGCAGCCGGTTTGTCAGTAGCCAAACGCCGAGCATAACGGAGTTGAAGAAGAGCAACATCGCCGCCACGGAAAGCCAGAACGCAAACACCTCCGGTGGAGCATCGAGATCAAACTCGACAGTCATCAGCAATGCGATTTGAAAACCAAGGGCGGCGACGGCAAGAACGAGAATTAGTGCCGCCGCAGTGGTCAGCTGCGCCACGATCAGCGCGTGCCGCGCCCGAAACCGGCGGTCCTGACCTTGCGATAACATTTTGAACGTGCCCGCTTCGCGGTATCCTGTGGCCCGGCATTTTAGATGCGGGAGGTGGGAATGTCCCAACAGAAGCGGTTCTCGCGCCGTGACATGGTGGCGATCGGTGCGGCTGCCGCGGCAACCGCGGCGGTTACTGCGATGAGGAGCGAGGCCGCCGTCGTGCGTACCGATGTTTCGGCACTTCCTCCCTACGGGAACGGCACCATTCCGCCGGGCATCCGCTCGCGCATGATCGACAAAGTCAACGGCATGAATGTGCATATTCTCGAATCCGGCTTCGAGACAGCTGGCCGGCCGTTGGTGGTTCTGATTCACGGTTTTCCGGAACTCGCCTACAGTTGGCGAAAAGTGATGCTGCCACTGGCGGGCGCCGGGTATCACGTCATCGCGCCCGACCAGCGTGGCTATGGCCGCACCACCGGTTGGGACGATTCCTATGATGCCGATCCGGACCAGTTCCGTATCCTGAACATGGTGCGCGACACCGAAGCGCTGGTATTCGCGCTCGGCTACCGCCAGGTCGCGCTGCTTGCCGGCCACGATGCGGGCGCACCCGTGGCATCGTGGGCTGCATTGATCCGCCCGGATATATTCCGCAAGGTGGCCATTCTGAGCTCGCCCTTCGAAGGGCCGCCGTCGCTTCCCTTCAACACTGCCAACGGCGCAGCGCCGCCGCCGCGCCCGATCAGCGATGACGAGCTCGATGCCGAATTGGCCAAACTCGATCCACCGCGGAAATATTATCAAAATTATCAGCGTACGCGTGGCGCCAATGACGACATGCTGCATGCGCCGCAGGGGCTGCACAATTTCTTTCGGGCCTATTATTTCTACAAGAGCGCCGATTATGCAGGAAACAAACCCCATCCGTTGAAGGCGCGCACCGCCGAAGAGATGGCGCAAATCCCCCATTACTACGTGATGCTCAAGGACAGGGGCATGGCGGAAAACGTGGCGCCATTGATGCCCGGGCCGGATTACATCGCAAACTGTAAGTGGCTCTCGGAGCCGGAGGTCCAGGTTTATGCCACCGAATATGCCCGCACGGGATTTACGGGGGCGCTGCAAGGGTACCGCGTGCGCCGTGGTGGCGACCCCAAATCGATTGCCGGGATGCTGACATTTTCCGGTCGCGCGATCGATATTCCGTCCATGTATATTGCAGGAAAAAGCGACTGGGGTGTGTATCAGACGCCGGGCGCGGTGGACAAAATGCGCAAGACTGCCTGCACGAATATGGTGGGATTCCACCTTGTGGATGGCGCGGGGCACTGGGTCCAGCAGGAGCAGCCGCAACAGGTCAGCACGCTGATGACAGATTTTCTGCGGACTAAGACTTAGTGCAATCTGCAAGCAAGCTTACGATCTCCGCGCCTCCGCGTGAGAATTTTCTGCGCTCACCACCTCCGCTCAGAAGAGATAGACGAACGGCCGCGCAGGAGTGCGCGGCCGTTTTCGCAGGCATCGTCAGCGACGAAACTCGCCGCGGCCGCGGGGGCGTGCAACATGCCACCCGCCTTTGACCCAGAACTCGCGGCGGCCCCTAACCACACGATAGGGCGCATCGTTGTACCAGTAACCGTTCCAGTACACCGGCTCCCGATAAGCGGGCCAGGCGCATGCCGTGTAGTAGCCGGGACCATAACAATATTCGGGAAGAACATAGGCCGGTGGAGGTGGCGGGGGCACTGGCGGACCGAACAAACCAAGATTCACCGAAATTCCGACATGGGCCGCGGCCGGCATGGCGGTCAGGGCAAACGATCCTGCCAGCAACAGAAAAGCCGATTTAAGTGCCATTTTCATCTCAAATCTCCTCTCGCGATTCTGATTCACCAGTCCGCATTACGGGCCGGCGGTCGTACCGGCATCTCCAGCCGGCGCGGCCCCCGCAGGATCCTGCGGAGCCGGATCTGGGGCGGCCTTCGGCTCACTGACCGGCGGAGCGGATTCCGGTGCGGCGGCAGCGGCCGGTGCTGCTTCGGCAGCTGGCGGGTCTTTCGGAGCGGCGGGCTGGTCTTGCGCGGCGGCCGGCTGCGCGGCCGCGCCGGCATCGCGCGCCGCGGTCTGGTGCTGCACGCGCGCGACCTTGACCGGCTTTGCGGCACTGTCGGTCGTGGGCGCAGGCGGAACGCCGGCCGCGGCGTTATCCGCCGGTACGGCTGTGGCCGCTGCCGGATCCGGCGCGGCGGTCTGGGGCAGCGGTGGCGGAGGGCCGGCGGAATCAGGATTCGCGGCCACACTGTTCTGCGGGGCAGAAATTGGCGCCGTCTGCGGCTGATGCGTACCAGCCTCCCAGGAGTAAGCGCCGAGCGCCCCGAACCCGATGGCGACGGCCAGGGCCACGGCGATCTTGCTCTTTGTATCGCTTTCAACCGTATGCGGAAGTTCACGCCAGTCGTTCAGCATAGAGTGTCCTCTGGATTTTGTGACCGCATGATTACGTTCGACGGCCAATCCCGTTTCATTCGGAATGTTGGGCAAGATTGCGGCAGATGCGGTTGTTTCATGCGTACACGCATCACTTCGACACAGTGGGCTGGTTGTCACAGAAAGGTCACGCCCGGACGTTGGCCAATGACACGGCGATCACCTGTGCCAGACCAGACGTTTCTGCGGCGGCTTGACGTGCCTGCCCGCGGGACCTATGGCGATCCGCGGCAGTTTGGCATGGGCGGCGGAGGGCGGAATGAACCGTGGTTTTGGCAGAATTGGCTGCGCCTGTGTGGCGCTGGTGGCGCTCATCGCCACGCCTGCGCCGGCTGAGACGCAGCCCATGGTGGACTGGAAGGCGCAACAGACGGAAATCCTGCGCCACTATCGCGACCTGGTGCAAATCGACACCCGCAGCGGCAACGAAACAAAGGCCGTCAATTATCTGAAGCAGCTGTTCGAGGCCGAAGGCATTCCGGCAGAGGTGTTCGCGCTACAGCCGAACCGCGCGAACCTGGTGGCCCGCATCAAAGGCAATGGAAAAAAGCGGCCGCTGCTTTTACTGGCCCATACCGATGTGGTGGGCGTGCAGCCGGAGAAATGGCCCGTACCGCCGTTCAGCGCGGCCATGAAGGACGGCTATATCTGGGGCCGCGGCACGGCGGACGACAAGGACAAGCTCACGGCCAATCTGATGGTGATGCTGCTGGCAAAACGTCTTGGACTGAAGCTCGACCGCGATCTGATCTTCCTTGCAGAATCGGGCGAGGAAGCCGACCCCGATGGCGTCGGTATGAAATACATGGTCGAGCAGCACTTCCCTGCCATCGACGCCGAATTTGCCCTGACCGAGGGTGGCGGCACGGTGATCGAGAACGGGCGCGTGACGGCCGTGAATATCGCGACGACCGAAAAGGTGCCGCGCCGGGCGATGCTCGTGGCCACCGGAACATCCGGACACGGATCGGTGCCGCGCCTCGACAACCCGCTGATTCACCTGTCGCAGGCCATCGCAAAAATCGCGGCATGGCAGACGCCCATGCGGCTCAACGACACAACGCGTGCCTATTTCCAGCAAATGGCAAAAATCAGCGCGCCGGACAGTGCCATGCAGTATCGCGCCCTGTTGAATCCCGCGACCGCGGAGGCGGCGCAGCGCTGGCTCGCGGAGCATGAACCGCAACGCTATTCGATGCTCAGAACCTCGATCGTGCCAACCGAGCTAAAGGCGGGTGTCGGGCAGAATGTGATCCCGTCCGAAGCGGAAGCGGTTCTGGATATCCGGGTCCTGCCCGATGACAACGTGCCGAAGCTGTTCACCGGCATGGCCATGGTCATCGGCGACCCCGCGGTCAAGGTGATGCCCATCCCCAATCCGCGGCAGGCGGCGCCACCGTCGCGGCTGGATTCCGTTATGTACGCCACGCTGGAGCACGTTGCGCACCAGATGTATCCCGGCGCGGCGGTGATTCCGATGATGCTGACCGGGGCGACCGATATGTCCTATCTCCGCCCGCGGGGCGTGCAATCCTATGGCATTGGTCCGGCGGTCACGGAAGAGGATGAAGTGAATTACGGTGCCCATTCCGATGTCGAGCGCCTGCCGGAACAGTCGCTTTACAAATTCGTCGAGTTCACCTGGAACGCCGCTGTCGATGTCAGCGCGGGCAAATAGAAAACCGGGAAGCGAGTGGCGGGAACACAGCCACTGCAGGCCCATGTCCGCTCGCCAGTTCCTCAGCGCTGCTTTCGCGCCGCGAGGTCCTTCAGAAGCGCATTGTCATCCATTACGTCCGCAAGGTCTTTTTTCAGCTTCGCGTTTTCCCTCAACGCGATGGCCAGCTCCGACTTCAGTTTTGCGTTGCCCGCTTCCAGGCTGGCTATGTGCGCGCGTTCGCCGGACAGGTCTGCGGGGGCCGGGCGAGGCGCCGCGGCCGGACGGAGCATGGCCGTTTCCGCCGGCGCGGTCTGAATGGGCGGCTCCATCGGTGCCGGCTTCTTCGTCAGGCCCAGGGATTCGGGCAAATGCTGACAAGACGCGAGAATGGCCGGCAGAACGCAAAAGACCAGCAGAACAGACCTTCTGCTCTTCATGTTTGCCCCGCGAATTGGACAAATCATCATCGCGGCGAACGGTGACCATTTTCTTAACCGAAAAATGGTCAATAGACAGGCTTCCCGGTCAGGGACAAAACCGAAATGCGCAATGCCGCGGATTTTGATCCACTCGGGCGGGCGCGCCTGCTTGCCTGGACGGCCGTTCTGATTGCTGCAACCGTCGTACTGGCGATGTGGTCGGGCGTGACGATTTCCACCCGGCAGTCGCAGGCCGCGGCGGAGGAGACAATGCGGGCTGATGCCGCGAATCTTGCCTCCGCCTTCGATCAGGCCCTCACTCGCACACTGGACGGGATAGCCAACGCGATGCAGGCGGTCACGAAACGCATCGCTGCGCAGCGGTCCAACGTGAATCTTTACGCATGGGCGCAACAGTTTCCGGTTATCACCGCGCCGGTTGTGAAAGGGGCAATCATCTCGCCCATGGGGCTGCTGATCTCGGGCACCTGGCAGCCGGGACATCTTTCGGGCAATGTCGTCAACGAGAATTACTTCCGGGTCCCCCGGCGAGCCGGTTTTCGCGGTCTGTATATCGGCAAGCCCGTGAAAAGCCCTGGCGACGGGCAGATGCTGATTCCAGTCAGCGAGCGCGTTCAGGGCAGGGATGGCGGGCTCATCGGTGTGCTGGTATTCTTCGTATCGTCGGCAAAGCTGACGAATTTGCAGCAGAACCTCAACCTGGGAGCCAGAGGCACGATTACAGTTGCGGGAATTGACAACATCGTCCTTGCCCGCTTCAGCAAAGCATTTCCCGACGGGCTTGATGACGCGGGACTTCCACTGATTCGGACGGCCGTCCCGGTATCATTCGCGGAAAATAGCGGCGGATCCTATATCCAGGATGGCGTACGCGACCACGTCAAGCGCGTTTATAGTTTCCGCCGCGGCTGGGACTATCCGCTGGTTGTTTCGGTCGGCCTCGATTATGCCGAAGGGCTGGCAATCACGCGCAACCACCGCTTTGTTCTGACCGTCCTCGCGGCGACAGCCTCTTTGCTGCTGGGCGGGTTCGCGCTGTTTCTCGTATACGAGCTGTGGCATCGCGCGCAACGCGATGTCGAACTCGCGGCCGAGCGCGCCAAGCTGCGCCAGATGAATACCGAATTGACGGCCAGCAAGGGGCGGGCAGAGGTCGCGAATCGGGCGAAGTCGCTGTTCCTCGCCAATATGAGCCACGAACTGAGAACACCCCTGAATGCGATCATCGGATTCTCGGGGCTCATCCGGGACCAGAAAATGGGGCCGGTGGGAAAACCGCTCTACGCCGAGTATGCACATGAAATCGCCGGCGCCGGCGAACATCTTCTGGAAATCATTGCGAACATCCTGGATTTGTCGGAAATCGACGCAGGCAGGATCGAGCTCAAGGACGAAGTTCTCGATCCGGCAAACCTTGTTGCGGCCAGTCTGGCGACCGTGCGCGCGCAGGCCGATACCCGAAATCTGGAGTTGCAATCGAATTTCCCGCAATGCTGTCCGCTGATCCGCGCGGATGGATTGCGGCTTCGGCAGGTCCTGATCAATCTGTTGTCCAATGCGGTGAAGTTCACCGAAAACGGACGTGTGACGGTCTCATTTGAATGGGAAACGGGAAACTGGTTCAGCTTTGTTGTCACGGATACCGGTATTGGCATGTCGCCGGCCGATATTAGCCTCGCATTGGAACCATTCACGCAGGTCGATAACACGATCGCAAAGAAGTACGAGGGCACCGGACTGGGTTTGCCGCTGGCAAACAGTTTGGTTAAACTTCACGGCGGTGACCTTTTGATTGAAAGTACCCCGGGTCAGGGCACCACGGTGCGGGTGCAGCTTCCGGGCAATCGAATGGTCGCCACGGTGGCGCAGTCGGCGGCGTGAACCTCTGAACTGCTGAGCTGTGACGCAGCACCTTCTCAGGAAACACCCGACCGCGGACGGCGGCTTCTCTACGCCCGCTTTTCCTCGGAGCGGAGTTGCTGGCGAAGAACATCGATCAGCACGAGTTTTCCGCGGTGCTCGAAGTGCCAGAATGTCCAGCCGTTGCACGCGTCCAGTCCCTGAAGGTGGGCGGCCACGCGGTGGATCGATCCCGTGGCGTCGGCGCAAACGAGGGTTCCGTCGGCACGGACTCTGGCGCTGTATCTCCGGCCGGGGCCGAGCAGCACGGCGCCGGGTTTCAGCAATCCGCGCTCAACCAGCGAGCCAAACGGAATCCTGGGTTCGTCCCTTTTTGAGCGCGTGACTTCGAGAACGGCGCCGTCCGGTTCCGGCACCCCGGCAATCCTGCGCCGGGCCAGTTCGACATAGCTCGCGTCACGCTCGATTCCGAGATAATTGCGCCCCAATCGCCGTGCCACGGCGCCGGTCGTGCCGGTGCCGAAGAAAGGATCGAGCACCAGATCGCCCGGCAAGGTGGTGCCCAGCAGAACGCGGTGCAGCAGCGCCTCGGGTTTCTGCGTCGAATGTGCTTTTGCGCCGTCGCCGGTTTTCAGCCGCTCGCTGCCCGAACAGATCGGCAGATGCCAGTCCGAGCGCATCTGCAATTCCTCGTTCAGCGCCTTCATGGCATCGTAATTGAAGGTGTAGGACTTCTGGTCGCGTGACCGCGCCGCCCAGATCAGTGTTTCATGCGCATTGGTGAAGCGCCGGCCCCGGAAATTCGGCATAGGGTTGGTTTTACGCCAGATCACGTCGTTCAGAATCCAGTAGCCGAGATCCTGCAGAATCGAGCCGGTGCGGAAAATGTTGTGGTACGAGCCGATCACCCAGATCGCGCCATTTGGCTTCAGCAGGCGCCGTGCGGCACTGAGCCAGTCACGGGTGAAGCGGTCATAATGGGCAAAACTGGCGAACTGATCCCAGCCGTCATCGACCGCATCGACCAGTGAATTGTCCGGCCGCCGGAGCTCGCCTTCGAGCTGAAGATTATAGGGTGGATCGGCAAAGACGAGATCGGCGATGGCCGCGGGGAGCGCCTTCATCGCGGCAATGCAGTCGCCCTGAATGATCCTGTTCGCGCGGAATCCATCCGCTTGCGAACCATCTGTCGTGTCCGGCATCAGCCGCCCGGGTTAATGACGGAACAGACTGATTCAGGAGGGAATCCCCGTCAATGGCGGGGCGGCTGCTTCGGCCAGAAACTGCTCCCGTGAGTCAATTGGCCGCAGGATCTCGTAAACCGGGGCAAAGCTGCGGCGATGGTGCGGGCACGGACCGATCCGGTTCAGCGCCAGAACATGTTCTTCCGTGCCGTAGCCCTTGTTGGTGAACCAGCCGTAATCCGGAAATTGTTCGTGCAGCTTCTGCATGATCCGGTCGCGCGTCACCTTGGCGATGATCGAGGCCGCAGCAATGGAGACCGAGCGCGCATCGCCGTCCACCAGCGTGTCGCAGTGGCAGGGCAGGGCAGGAGGATCATTACCGTCCACCAGCGCAAACTGCGCGGCAAGCGGTAGCGCCCGGACGGCGCGCGCCATTGCGAGATGCGTTGCCTGACGAATATTGATCAGATCAATCTCATCCACGCTCGCTTCGCCGACGCCGACCGCCGCACATTCCATGATGCGGACAAAAGCCTCTTCACGGGCGTCCGGGGTCATCTGCTTGGAATCGTTCAGCCCGCGGGGAATGCGCTTGCGGTTGAGGATGACCGCGGCCGCAACCACGGGCCCGGCGAGAGGACCCCGGCCCGCTTCATCGACGCCTGCAATCGGACCGGGCATTGTTTTGAGCAGCCGCGACTCGAAGATGTAGTGCGGCACAGAAGCCCGCCACGCAATCGCCTCGGCCCGATGCATAGCAAAGGCAATGCGTGACGGGAAACGGCCAATTCATCTTATTCACAATCAACCGAACAGGGGGAGCTGGTCGCCGGGGCGCGGCGGTCTGCGAAATTTCTCGCAGGTGAGTTTCGCGCGCTCACGATTGAGACCAAGCCTTCGTGTGGCAAGAGTGAAGCGTTGCCGGATCAGCTCTGCATAAGGGCCCGAGCCGGTCATACGCTTCCCCCAGTCTGAATCATAATCCTTGCCGTCGCGCATGGATCGCAGGAGCGACATGACATGTTTTGCGCGGTCCGGCAGTTCGCTTTCCAGCCATTCCCGGAACAGGTCTTTGATCTCCAGCGGCAGGCGCAGCAGGGTGTAACCCGCTTCTTTCGCTCCCGCATCGGTTGCCGCGACAAGAATATCTTCCATTTCGGCATCGTTCAGTGCCGGAATAAGGGGTGCCGTCATCACGCCGCAGGGGACGCCGGCGGATGACAACAGGCGCAGCGTTTCGATGCGCTTTGGCGGGGAGGCGGCGCGCGGCTCCATGATGCGGGCAATGCGGCGGTCCAGCGTGGTGATCGAAACAAAGACTTTGACCAACCCTTCGGCGGCCATGGGAGCCAGAATGTCCAGATCGCGCGAAACCAGGGCTGATTTCGTCACAATCGAAAGCGGATGTTTGAATTCCCACAGCACGGCGATGATGGAGCGCATGACCTTCAGGTCGCGCTCAACGGGCTGATAGGGATCGGTGTTGGTGCCCATGGCAATGATCTGCGGGCGATAGGACGGATGCGCCAACTCCTTTGCCAGCAGGCGTGCGGCATCGGGTTTGACGAAGATTTTGCTTTCGAAATCGAGACCCGGTGAAAGCCCCAGATATGCGTGCGTGGGCCGGGCGAAGCAGTAAATGCAGCCGTGCTCGCAACCACGATAGGGATTGATCGACTGATTGAACGAGATATCCGGCGAGCTGTTGCGCGCGATGATAGTCCGCGTCGTGTCCTTCAGAATCTCCGTCCGAAGTTTGGGAACTTCTTCTTCCAGGTCCCAACCATCGTCAAAGTCGGCCCGCTTTTCGGAATCATAACGACTCGAATCGTTGGATCTCGCACCGCGGCCCCCGAACGGTTTGCCGGCTCCAGAAGCCTGTTTCATGGGTAAGGATTACCAATGCGATCAGAACATCTCAAGAACAAATGACAGAATCCCATTCCGGATCAAAGGACGCTAATCTCGGTTCAGCATTGGTTCATGTCGCGCTTCGCAGAATGCATGGTCGGATAAGTGTGTCTTTGGTTTGGGGAACCACAATGAAGAAGTTGCTTGCAGCGGGGATCGCTGCGCTGGGTCTGGCCGTGGTGGCGGGTGATTTTGCCGATGCAGCAACCGCGGGAGGGGGACGCGGCGGCGGGGGAGGCTTTCGTGGAGGCGGCGGATTTCGAGGGGGCGGGTTCAGAGGCGGTTTCCGAGGCGGTTTTCGCGGCGGTTTCGTTGGGGGTTTCGGTTTTTATGACCCGTTATGGTGGCCCTGGTATGACCCTTGGTACTACGCCTATATGCCACCCGACGTGATCGTTCAGTATGCTCCGCCGCCGGGTTATTTGCCTCCGCCGGCTGGCGCCGCGGCGCCGCAGTACTGGTATCGCTGTGGCGATCCCGAAGGCTATTACCCTTACGTGCGGCAATGCAATACGGGCTGGGAACAGGTTCCGGTTTCACCGCCGAACGCGCCCCCGGCGCCGCGATGAATTATCCGGCGGCGGACTTCACCCCCGCCGCCGGTGTTCTTCCAGCCGGGGCATGATCTCGATGAAGTTGCACGGCTTGTGCCGGTAATCCAGTTGTAGCTTCAGAATGCCGTCCCATGCGTCCTTCACGGCGCCCGGCGATCCCGGAAGAGCAAACAGATAGGTACCACGCGCAACACCCGCACAGGCGCGCGACTGAATCGTCGAAGTCCCGATCTTCTCAAAGCTGATGCGGTGAAAGACAATTGAGAAACCGTCTATTTCCTTCTCGAACACGCTGCGGAAGGCCTCGGGCGTGACATCGCGCCCGGTCAGCCCCGTACCGCCGGTGGAGATCACCACATCGACCGCCGGATCGTTGATCCAGGCGCGCAAACATTGCACGATCCGATCCTTGTCGTCCGGCACGATCTCTCGCGCCACAACGATGTGCCCGGCATCGCGAACACGGGCTTCGAGGGTATCGCCAGAGACGTCGCTTTTCCGCGTCCTGGTGTCGGAGACCGTCAGGATCGCGATCCGCGCCGGGATGAATTCACGCGGCTGGTCCGCCATCTCAGCGGGCGGAAGTCTCGTCCGCGGCGCTCCGGTAGATCGGCCAGGCGCCGGCCGCGGTGTCGTCCAGACCTGTTACCGGCTCCCCAAGGCGCAGCCGGTACATCCATAAATTCGTCATCACGCGCTTGATGTAGTCACGGGTCTCGGCGAGCGGGATGGTTTCGATGAACAGCAGCGGATCGGTGCCCGAATCCTGAATGGATTGCCATTTCTCGAGGTTACCCTCGCCGGCGTTATAGGCCGCGGCGATGCTGAAAAGATTGCCGTTCTGCTTTTCCAGCAGGTCGCGCAAATAATTCTGCGCCAACGTCATGTTGTAAACCGGATCGTCCAGCCGTTCCTTGTTGCGCCCGGCCAACGAACGGTCATGGGTGATCATCACCGCGGTTCCCGGCATGATTTGCATCACGCCCCGCGCTCCGGCCTTGGAAATGGCCGCAGGCTCAAAGCGGCTCTCCTGCCTTGCAAAGGCGAGGATCACCGCCTGGTCCAGCGCATAGCCGCCCTCCGGCTGATAGGGGGGGACGGGGTACAGGCTGCTCAAACGCTGCGCCGGTAAGGCCGTTTCGGCGGCGCGCAACTCCAGCGACGGTGCGCCGAGATCGCGCGCCAGCGCCGCAAAGGCCGCGTCCAGATCGGGAGAGATTTCGCCGAAGGCGCGCGACAACTCGGGTTCGATCGCGTTGTTCCGCCCGATCTGCCACATCGCCACCGCACGGTGCGCGGCCTTATCCTGCATCAGTTGTGCAAAAGCGACGGTGTCGAGCGCCGGGTCGGCGAATTCCGCGTCCATGTTCCGGCCGAGCACCCTGAGCGCCAGCAGGCCATAGAAGCTGTCAGATTCTGTTGCGGCACGCTCATAAAGGGGAAGAACCCGCTCCGGATGGTCCGTCCGAATATAGCTGCGCGCGGCCCAGAATGCCGCGGCCGCATAAGTCCGTGGTGCAGTCGAGCTGTTGACCACCGATTCGAAGTGCTGCGAAGCGGCGGCAAAATCGCCCAGGCGATAGGACGCCAAAGCCGCTGCCCAGTGGCATTCCTCGGACGATCCGGCCGCTTTGGCGAGGATTTCCCCACAGACCGTAAGTGCCTGCCGGTCTTTGGTTTCTGCCAGGTAAGCAGTGGCAACAAAGGCGCCCAACCGGCTCAGATCAGCCTCTGGCAGGTGGCTTTGCGCCGAGACCCGCTTCCAGAGCGCCTCGGCGGCCTCAGGGCGTTGTTCGCGTTCCAGCGTGCGGAGCTGCGCTGCGACTCGTTCAATGCTCTGACGCTGTCTGTTGGTGGCGTCCGATTCGGGTGGTGAGGGCAGCACCCCGCGCCAGTGCGCACGCACCGGTGGAGGCACGTAGGTCTTTTTGGGAGCGCGCTTCAGCGCGAGTTTGTAAACCTGCTCCGCCCCGGGGAGGTCGCCATATTGCTCCAGCCAGGATTTCAGTTCGGAAAATTTGCTGTGGTAATGCGGCGCGAGATAGCGCTCCTCCAGTACAAATCCGAGCAGCGACTGATCGGAAAGCTTATGTGACAGCGCGTCTGCCCGCGCGATTTGGCCTGACTTCTCCGCGGCGAAAATCTGGCCATAAAGCTTCACGTCATCCGGGGACAGGACGGTGAAACTCGTCACCGGTTCCGCGGCGTGCGAGGCACCCGAAACGGCAGCGCAGAAAACGGCAGACAGGAGCAGCGCACGAAGCTTCAAATCGCCCTTCCCTCGGTGCTTCAGGGCGATGCTGCCCGACAACCGGTGCTTCAGGCAAGCCCGAGCTCTGTGACTTTCTCGGCCACAGCAAGAAAATCGTTCCACGCCAACCGCTTGGCCGATGGTTGCCGGAGCAGATAGGCGGGGTGGAGGGTCGGCATCAGAGGGATTTCCCGCCCGCCCGAGCGCAGGCGGTAAGATTGCCAGCGGCCGCGATGGCGCATGATTCCCTGCAATCCGGTCAAATGCCGGAGGGGGACTGCGCCCAGCAGCACCAGCACCTTTGGTTCTGCCAATTCGATGTGGCGGTGCAGAAATGGCAGGCAGATACTGGCCTCCTCCGGCGACGGGTCACGATTTCCCGGCGGGCGCCAATTTACGATATTGGTAATGTAAACCTTCTGCCGATCCAGCCCGATGGATGCAAGCATCCGGTCCAGGAACTGGCCGGCACGTCCCACGAAGGGCAGCCCCTGCCGATCCTCATCCGCACCTGGCGCCTCGCCAATCAACATGATGCCGGCCGCCGGATTGCCATCGGCAAACACCGTAGTGGTGGCGTGCCTCTTGAGTTCGCAGCCCTCAAAACTCATTAGGGCGGCTTTCAGCTCCGCAAGACCATGGAAACTGGCGGCAATCCGTTCTGAATTCTGAACCGTGACCAGCGGGGGCACCGGCAACGCAGCCAACGGCATGACCGCGGGGGCGGACTCCAAATTTCGCGCTTGCGCGGGGACAGGCGCGGCGGCCAGCCTGTTTACCGGCTCATTGCCGATTGCTTCGCCGGCGCCGCACTCGATCAACCATCGCAACGCGCCAAGGGCTTCTTCTCTGGAAAGGCTGGACATAGGTTAATGATGTAACCGAAGCGCACCAAATCCCGAAGCGCCAGATGAGCACAGACCGCGAAAGCATGGAATTCGACGTGGTTGTCGTGGGCGCCGGACCGGCGGGACTGGCCGCGGCGATTCGCCTGAAACAGCGGGCGCAGAGTGCGGGTCAGGAGATCAGCGTCTGTGTCATCGAGAAGGGTGCTGAGGTCGGCGCGCATATTCTCTCGGGCGCGGTGATTGATCCCTGCGGGTTGACCGATCTGATTCCGGATTGGCGCGAAAGGGGTGCGCCACTCGACACGCCGGTCACGGACGACCGCTTCTACTATCTCGGCCCCGCAGGCCGGATTCATCTGCCGCACTGGTTGATGCCGCCGCTGATGAGCAATCGCGGCAATTATATTGGCAGCCTGGGTCTGCTGTGCCGCTGGCTGGCGCAGCAGGCCGAAGCGCTCGGGGTGGAAATCTATCCGGGGTTTGCCGGCGCTGATGTTGAGTTTGGTCCCGCGGGCGAAGTGACGGGGATCATCACCGGCGACCTCGGCCTTGATCGTGAGGGAAATCCGAAACCGAATTTCACGCCCGGGATCATTCTGCGCGGAAAGTACTCGCTGATCGCAGAAGGTGCGAGGGGTTCACTGGCGAAGAATCTGATCGCGCGCTTCGCTCTTGCGGACGGCCGCGATGCGCAGACCTTTGGATTGGGATTGAAAGAGTTGTGGGAATTACCGAAGAAGGTGCACCGCCCTGGTCTGGTGATGCACACGATCGGCTGGCCGCTGACCAATCATACCGGAGGCGGTTCGTTCATCTATCACTACGGTGAAAATCTTGCCTCGGTCGGATTCGTTGTACATCTCGATTATATGAATCCGTATCTGTCGCCTTTCGACGAATTCCAGCGCTTCAAAACCCACCCGGCCATCCGGCCAATGCTGGCAGGCGGCCGGCGCATCGCCTATGGCGCTCGGGCAATCACCGAAGGCGGTCTGCAGGCGGTACCCAAACTTGCGTTCCCGGGCGGCGCACTGATCGGCTGTGCTGCAGGCTTTGTTAACGTTCCGCGCATCAAGGGCAGTCATAATGCGATCCGCACCGGCATTTATGCAGCCGATGCCGTGTTTGATGCCGTGCAGCAGGGAAGGCGCGGCGACGTGTTGGAGGCATATGAATCGGCCTGGCGCGAGTCCCCGATATTTCGCGAGTTGCGGCTGGTCCGGAACGCCAAACCGCTGTGGGCGCGCCTTGGAACGCGGCTGGGCATACCGCTCGGGGCACTGGACATGTGGTTCAATCAGCTTTTCGGATTCAGCCCGTTGGGTACTCTGAGGGGCCGCGGCCCGGATTACGCGCAGCTTACGCCCGCATCGAAAGCCCGGTTGATCACCTATCCCGGTCCCGACGGCATGGTCACTTTCGACCGGCTGTCATCCGTATTTTTGTCGGGAACGCGGCACGACGAGGACGAACCCGTTCACCTCAAATTGACCGATCCCGCACTACCGGTCCGCGAGAATTTGCCCGTCTATGCGGAGCCGGCCCAACGCTATTGTCCCGCCGGCGTGTTCGAAGTGATCACTGGTGGAGATGGTCAGGCACGATTCGTAATCAACGCAGCAAATTGCGTTCACTGCAAAGCCTGCGACATCAAGGATCCCGCCCAGAACATCACCTGGGTGCCGCCGCAGGGCGGGGAGGGCCCGGCCTACGGGACAATGTGACGCCCGCAGCAAATCCGGTTAATATTCCGGAGTTCGAGAGGAAAAAATCCCGTGAAATTCAGAAAATCCCTGGTTCTGGCGACGAGTTTGGGCGCGCTTTCGGTTGCGGCGTGCACCACGACGGCAATCCCGGTCATGGGAACGAAGGCCGCCGCGACAACGCCGGCCGCGGAAAATTCACTCGCAGGCACTTATCTTGCGGCCAATTTTGCCGCGGCGCAGGGCGATGTTCAGGCGGCGACGAATTTTTATGCCGATACATTGAAGGATGCTCCCGACAACGCCGATTTGCTGGAGCGCACATTCCTGTTTGCGGCAGAAGGCGGCGACATCGACCGGGCGATTGCGCTTGCTCCGCGCGTTCTTGCGGTCGATCCGGAAAACCGCCCAGCCCATCTGGTGCTGCAAGCCGGCGCGCTGATGAAGAAGGATTACGCGGCGGCGTTGAAGGATTCGACGGCTCCGGCGAGCGGGCTGTTCGCAACTCTGACCAACCGTATGGTGGAAGCCTGGTCGCGCGCGGGCGCCAAAGATGCCGACGGCGCGCTGATGGCGCTGGACGAACTTTCGAAGCAGCGTGGTGTCGATGGCCTCCGCCTGATGCACAAGGCGCTGATCCTGGAATATGCCGGCCGGGACAAAGAGGCGGACGATGCATACAAGCAGGCGATCTCCGTCATGGGCACCGGGCCGCGTGGTACGGAAGCCTACGGTCGCTTTCTGCTGCGCCACGGCCGGGTGGATGATGCCCGCGCCCTGTATCAGCGCGCTGCCAAGGAAAATCCCGGGAATCCCTTCGCGCAGTGGGCGAACCGCGAACTGATCGGCCAGAAGAATCCGCCGCCGCTGATTGGTTCACCCGCAGAGGGCGAGGCTGAGGGGCTGTTCGGAATCGCGGCATCGCTGAATGATCAGCGGAGCACCGACGTGGCGATTCTGTATCTCAATCTGGCATTGTACCTGCGCCCCCAATTCGATCTTGCCCGCGTGTTGCTCGCGAATCGCTATGAGCAGATGGAGAAGTTTGACGTCGCCAACGGGATTTACGCGCGCATCACGCCGTCGTCGCCCTATTACGCGATGACCCAGGTGCAGGCGGGAATCAACGATGGCCGGCAGGGAAAGACGCAGGACGGAATCCTGAAATTGAAGGCGCTTTCCACAGCGCAGCCGCAGGAGTCCGACGTCTGGACCGCGCTGGGTGATCTGTTCCGGAGTTCGGATCAATATCAGCAGGCGGCCGCAGCCTATGACAAGGCCATCGCGGGAATCCCTTCGGGTGATCGCCGTCTCACCGGTCTGTACTATGCGCGCGGCATTTCGTTGGAACGTTCCAATCATTGGCCGGATGCGGAGCGCGATTTCCAGGCGGCGCTGAAGATCAATCCCAACCGTGCCGATGTTCTGAATTACCTCGGCTACAGCTGGATCGAGAAGGGGCAACATCTGGATCAGGCGGTCGCGATGCTGGAAAAGGCACGTGCGCTGCGACCCATGGACGGCTTCATCGCGGACAGCGTGGGTTGGGCCTATTTCCGGCTTGGCCGGTACCAGGATGCGGTACGCACACTGGAAGAAGCGGTGCAACTCGCGCCCGGCGCTGCGGATGTGAACGACCATCTGGGGGATGCCTATTGGCGGGTCGGGCGCAAAATTGATGCGCGTTACGAATGGCAGCACGCGCTGCAGATGAATCCGGACGCCAAAGAAAAGCCGGTCCTCGAGCGCAAGCTGCAGTTCGGACTTGATGCCGTCTCTGCATCGAGGCAGTAGCCGGGAGAGGGGATGTTTGCGGGACGCGCACCGGGTGATCCGTCCGCGGATCGCATTCGCATCTTTGCACCGGCCAAAATCAATCTCTTTTTGCACGCGGGCGAGAAGCGGCCAGACGGGTATCACAATCTGGAAAGCCTGATTGTATTTGCGGAGGTTGGCGATCGCATTGAATTGACCCGGTCCGGAGAGTTTTCGCTGAGCGTAACCGGCCCGTTCGCGAGTGCCTTGCCGGGATTTGTCCACAACCTTGCCTTCCAGGCTGCCTGCGAACTGGGCTGCCGTGCGGGCGTGCAGGACGGCGTGTCAATCGCGCTGGAAAAGAATCTGCCGGTCGCTTCGGGCATTGGTGGTGGTTCTGCCGATGCGGCGGCGGTGTTGCGGGGATTGAAATCGCTCTGGGGTTTAACGGCATTCGATCTGCTTCCGCTCGCCCGCGATCTTGGCTCCGATGTTCCGGTTTGTCTGCTTTCGCGTCCCTGCTGGGTTGAGGGCCGGGGCGAGATTCTGACCGAACTGACGCCTCTTCCCTGGCTTTCGATGGTCCTGGTCAATCCTGGGGTGGCGATCCCGACTGCGGCGGTTTTCGGCGCTCTGAATGCGCGCAGCGGCACAGGCCGGCTGCGGCCACCGGGAGCCGTTGAATCACTCTGGGACCTGATCCGCTATCTCGGCGATGCGGACAACGACCTGGAAGGCCCTGCATGCGAATTGGCACCCGTGATTCAGGATGTCCTCAACGCGCTGGAGCAGGAACCGGGTTGCGCGATTGCTGCGATGTCGGGCAGCGGCGGCACCTGCTTTGGTATTTTTCACGAGCATGAGTTCGCCAATGGCGCAGCAAGCCGCATTGCCATGGACCATTCCGATTGGTGGGTGGCGCCGACCCGTCTGGCAGGACCAGACGCAGGCAAACCGATCTAATAAACGCGATCGACGACGAAGGCCGCCACGTCGGCGAGCGCGGATCTGATTTCGCTGTCGGGGCAGATGGCAAGCGAGTCCTGCGCAGCGCGGGCATACGCGCGGGCGCGTTCCACCGTTTCCGCCAACGACCCGCCGCGTTCGAGAATTTCTATGGCGCGCGTCAGGTCGCCCTCGTCCTGAACCCCCAGTTCAATGGTTTTGCGCCAAAAGCGCCGTTCCTCCTCGCTGGCGCGCGCCAGCGAAAGGATGACCGGAAGCGTCATTTTCGCTTCGCGAAAATCATCGCCGACCGATTTTCCCATCACCGCCTGCCGCCCCGAATAATCGAGCGCGTCATCCACCAGTTGAAACGCAATGCCGAGATTGTAGCCATAACTGCGCATGGCATCGCTCTGTTTCGCTTCGGCGCCGGCGGCGTAGGCGCCGGCTTCGGCGGCGGCTGCGAACAGCGCGGCGGTCTTGGCGGAGATTACGTTCAGATATTGCGCCTCGCTGATGGCAAGATTTCTGGCCAGCCGCAGTTGCAGCACCTCGCCCTCGGCAATGACGGCCGAGGCATTGGCAAGAATCGCCAGCACGACCGGCGATCCCACTTCCACCATCAGCTGAAATGCCCGGCTGAACAGGAAATCGCCCACCAGGATGCTGGGCTTGTTTCCCCACAGCATATTGGCGGCCGGGCGGCCGCGCCGCAGGGTACTTTCGTCCACGACCTCGTCGTGTAGCAGGGTC
>JANWHR010000043.1 GCA_025450355.1 Micropepsaceae bacterium | reverse complement strand
CGCCTGCGATTTCGTGAATTCCGCTTGTTGCTCGGGCGAAGCTTCTTTTTGGTAGCGCCTTTTCCATTCCGCCGGCGGCATGCCGTAAACGATTTCCCGCGCTTCGTCCTTTTCGAGCTTGATGCCGCGTTCGGCGGCAGCCTCGCGATACCAGTCGCCCAGACAATTCCTGCAAAAGCCGGCCAGATTCATCAGATCGATATTCTGCACATCCGTGCGGTTTTGCAGATGCGCTACCAGCCGCCGAAATGCGGCTGCCTGCAGTTCCGTCCGTGTCGCGTCGCCCATGTCGTTATCCTTCGCGTTGCGCCGCCATGATATGGGAACCCGATCCCGCATCGGCAAAGCCAACCATGCTGGAACTCAGCCGGCGCAAAGCGCATTGACAGAGCAGTGGCCGCCCGACACTTTTTCGCCCCAACGCACGGGTAATCCCGCCTCTTGCACCGGCGCGCCGCAGACTACGTCCGCCGGATACCAAAAACAGTGCCGTTTCTCCATGATGCGCCGCAGCCGAAAAATCAAAATTGTCGCCACCCTTGGTCCGGCGAGCCGGACCCGTGAACATATCCGCACCCTGTTCGTGGCGGGCGCCGACGTCTTCCGCATCAACATGAGCCACACCGACCACCCGACACTCGCGGCGCTGGTGGACACGGTTCGTGCCGTCGAAGCGGAAGTGGCGCGGCCGATCGGCATTCTGGTCGATCTGCAGGGGCCGAAATTGCGCCTGGGCAAGCTCGCCGGTGGCGAGCGGCGGATCGAAAGCGGTGCGAAAGTGACCCTGATCCGCGCAGAATCGAGTGATGATCCCGGCCAGCTTCCCATGCCGCACCCGGAGATTTTCGCCGCGCTGAGGCCGGGCGCCAATCTGCTGATCGATGACGGCAAGGTGCGGCTTGCGGCGGATCAGGTTAGCGATTCCCGGATCGAGGCGACGGTGCTTCAGGGCGGCGTGCTGAAAAACAACAAGGGCGTCAATCTTCCCGACACGCTGCTTCCGATCCCCGCCATGACGCCCAAGGACCGCAGCGATCTCGACTATGCCTTGTCTCTCGACATCGACTGGCTGGCGCTTTCGTTCGTTCAGAGGCCGGACGATGTCGCGGAATTGCGCAAGGCAGCGGCGGGCCGCGCGGGCGTGATGACGAAGATGGAAAAGCCCGCGGCATTCCACGCGCTGGACGAAATCATCGAGCTTTCGGATGCCGTGATGGTCGCGCGCGGCGATCTCGGCGTCGAATTGCCCCTGGAAGCCGTTCCCGGAAGGCAGAAACAGATCGTCCGTGCCGCGCGAAGGGCCGGCAAACCCGTTGTGGTCGCAACGCAAATGCTGGAATCGATGATTGTCAGCGCGGTTCCGACCCGTGCGGAAGTCTCCGATGTTGCCAACGCCGTGTTCGAAGGCGCCGATGCGGTGATGCTGTCGGCGGAAACCGCTTCCGGTTCTTTTCCCGCGGAAGCCGTGGCCGTCATGGACCGGATCGCCCAGGCGGTCGAGGGCGATCCGCTTTATCGCGGGATCATCAGGGCGCAACGCCAGGTGCCCGAACCAACCATGCCCGACGCGATCCTGGCCGCGGTCAATGACGTCACCAACACCATCAGGGCCGCTGCGATCGTGTGCTGGACGAAATCCGGATCGACCGGACTTCGCGCCTCACGCGAGCGCCCGCAGGTACCGATCCTCGCGCTGACCCCCATTCGGGCCATGGCGCGACGCCTGTCGCTCGCCTGGGGTCTGCACTGTGTCGAAACCGAAGACGCCCACGATCTGGACGATGTGGCATCGCGCGCCTGCGACCTCGCGGTTTCGCATGGCTTCGCGAAAAGCGGCGACCGGGTGGTGATCACCGCCGGACTTCCGCTCGGCACGCCGGGAGCCACCAATATGATCCGCGTCGCCTTTGTCACCCGCCGATAGTCCGGTTTGCCACCAAAAGGAGTTGGCTCACGCGGAGACGCGTGAATTTTTATGACTGGATTTGATCGCAAACCTGGCCAGCGGTTATGACCCGAGATAGCAGGGCGGGAATTCGAATTTTTCGATCCGCTTCTCGACAAACAGGAAATCCGGCCGCATCAGCCGCGCGTGAAATTCGTTCGTGCCGGCGAGCTCGATTTGATAGGAGTTGTCAAATACTTCCGGTTTGCCATCGATCGTATCGGACACCATCCGCAAAACGCCGTTGGCGATGGACCATTTTCCGGTTTCTGTCTGGCGCCAGACCACCTGGTTCGCCTGGCATTTCCGGAATTCGGAATGGAACGTGCCGTCCGGGCTGTAGGCATCGATATAGGAAATCGAAGGGTCGTCCGGCTCGCCGACCCCGTACCAGTTACCCACCAGACCCGGTGTTGCGCCGTGTGCTGCGCCGATCAGTAAAACCGAGAATGCGGCGGCGGTGAAATTCACGCGCCGGTGGCCGCGCCGCCCGTCAAACGGCATTGGCGCAATCGGGGAATTCAAACGCCTGCACCCGATGTCCGATGAACACATAGCCCTGAGGATCGAGGCGAATGCGCCGTTCACTGTCCGTCAGCAGAATGATTTTGTAATCGGAATTGGACATCGCCGCATCGCCATTGATCATGTCGGCCATGATGTGCTCGACGTCCCCTTCCATCGACCAGGTTCCGCTTTCGGTTTGATAGCCGATATAATCCCCCGCCACGCACTTGCGGAATTCTTCGCGGAATGTGCCATCCGCCTTGAACTCGATCAGGGACATCACCCCGTCTTCATCGGGCTGGAACGGGCTGAACCAGATCCCGATCAGCGTCGCATCGGCGTGCAGGCCTGCCGGCAGACCGGTCAAAACCATGGCAGCGAGTGCGATGCGGATTCCCCCTGCGCGCATCGGATAGACCTCAGATTCCCTGTCCTTCCACCGCCTTGGCGAGGTCGCGAATGCGATCGTTGATTCCATCGATATAGGGGTCGATCGCCTTGGCCTGGCGGTAGGCGTCCAGCGCGTGCGGCTTGTCGTTGTATTCCTCGAGAATCTCGCCGAGTTCGGACAGGGCCTCGAAGTTTTTCGGTTGCAGCGACAGGGTGCGGCGCAGCGAACTCAATGCGTCTTCGTAATCGTCACTGTGCGTGGCCAGTGTCGCGCGGCGATGCCAGGCTTCCGCAAAATTCGGCGCGATATCGGTAAGCTTCTGCGCAATCTGGCGCGCCGTATCAAAATCATGGGCCTCCATGGCCTGATCGGTGCGCTTCAACAACAGATCCGCGCTGGGACTTCCCGAATGGGACCAACGGGCCTTTAGTTCGCGTTCGATCGGACGCGCGCTGCGCTGGTCCGGCGATTTGGCAAGCCTGGCCAACAGCTGATCGTCGGTTTCGGGAGGCTTTGGCACCGGCCTTTCAGGCCCCGCAGCCTGGGGCGCCGGATTGCCCGGATTGCGACGACCGGCATTCGGGCCACGCGGAGGCAGAAGCTGCAAATCCGGGACCTGATCCTGCAGGCCCTGATGCGGATCGGCATCTGGCGCTCCCGGCAGGTCGCGCGGCGAGGGGGCAGTCTGACCCCACGCGCTGGTGGCGAGGGGCAGCACAAGCATGAAGCTCAAAAGCATCTGGCGCATGGCCACCATGCTACCGTCAATCGGCACAGGAATCGAGTGGGGCGATTCAGCCCTGGCGTGCCTTGAAGCGCGGATTCTTCTTGTTGATGATATAGACGCGCCCCTTGCGCCGGACGATACGGCAGTTCTTGTCCCGGCCCTTCAGCGAGCGCAATGAATTGCGCACTTTCATTCCGCCCTCCATTGGTTTGTGGCGTCGAATCAGTCAAAAGGAGCCGGAAACTATGCATCGGGCATCCACCTGTCAACCGGGGGCTGAGGACAGAAATTGTAACAATGCGGGCGGGGAGCCCGCGGTCCATTACCGTCGCGCCTGCGGTTGGCAATCCGATTTGGCTGATCCGGATCGTCGCGATCCTCGTTGTAATCCTGTGTAGCCAGGGGATGGTTTTGTTGCGAAAGACAGCAAGGATTGTGGCGTTGGCTGCGCTGCTAACTGCGGCAGGCGCCGCCAGCCCCGTTTTGGCGCAAGTGCCCATGCCCGAAGTTCCGGCCGCGAATCCGGCCGTCGAACAGCAGAATTTTGCGGATTTTCTGCAGACGTTTCGCACCACCGCATTGAGCGCCGGCATCACTGCCGAAACCTGGGACCGCGCCACGTCGGGCATCAGCTTCAATCCGCGCGTCGAAGCGCTGAACGATAAGCAGCCGGAATTCGTGCGCCCGATCTGGGACTATCTCGCCGGGGTGATCACGCCGGAGCGCGTCGGACGCGGCCGCGAACTGATGGCCGAAAATGCGCCGCTGTTCCGCCGCCTGCACGAGCAATACGGCGTGCCACCTGCCATCCTGACGGCGATCTGGGCGATTGAAACCGGCTATGGCCGGATTCAGGGCAATTTCAATCTGGTCGAAGCGCTTGCCAACCTTTCGTTCGAAGGACCCCGCGCGGCTTATGGCCAGCGCGAGTTGATCGCAGCACTGCAAATCGCGCAGCAACAGCACATCGACCCGCGACAGATGATGGGCTCCTGGGCGGGCGCCTTCGGGCAGACGCAATTCATTCCTTCGACGTTCCTGAAATATGCGGTGGACGGGAATGGCGACGGGCGCATCGACCTGTGGAATTCGCCGGCAGACGCGCTCGCCTCGACGGCCAATTACCTGCAGCAGTCGGGCTGGGAGGCTGACCAACCCTGGGGCGAGGAAGTCCAGCTGCCGGATGGTTTCAGCTATGCCGAAGCCGATCCTTCGATTGGCAAATCTGTCGCGGAATGGGAGCAGATGGGGGTCCGGCCGGTGCCGGGCGAACAGCTTCCCGCGCCCGATGTCATGGCCTCGATCAATCTTCCCGCCGGCTACCGCGGCCCGGCTTTCCTTGTACTGAACAATTTCAACGTGCTTTTGAAATACAACAGCGCCATCCCCTATGCGCTGGCGGTGGGATTGCTCGCGGACCGCTTGCGCGGCTTTCCGGGCGTGCGCGCCAGTTGGCCCGCCGCCGAGGCGGCGCTGGACCAGCCCGCGGCGATGGCCCTTCAGCAGGGGCTGACGGACCTTGGTTTTCCGGCCGGTGGAGCGGACGGCGTATTGGGGCGCCGGTCCGCGCAGGCGATCCGGTCATACCAGCAGTCGCGAGGGCTGCCCGCCGACGGTTTTCCCACGGTTGAACTCCTCGAACGGATTCGCCGGGAACATGGCCCAATGCCGCAGACCGGTTCGACCGCCTTGCCTTCGCAATGATCTCCCGCCAAAACTGAATGTTCGACATTCAGAGGGACTGATCATGACCATTTCGATGTATCGCGCCTCCGTGCCCGTGTTTCAGCAGATTCTGCCCGCGCTTTCGGGCTGCTTGCGCAAAGCTGCGGATCATGCTGCCGCCAAGAAAATCGATCCCGCGGTGCTGATCCAGTCCCGCCTCTATCCCGACATGTTTCCGCTGGTCCGGCAGGTGCAGATCGCGACGGATCAGGCGAAAGGCGGCATGGCGCGCCTCGCCGGTCAGGAACCGCCCAAATATGAGGACTCCGAGGCCAGCTTCGATCAGCTGCAGAACCGGATTCAGAGAACCTTAAGCTTCGTTTCCGAATTCAAGCCTTCGCAGATCGACGGCTCTGAAGACCGTGACATTATGCTGACGCTGGGCGGGCAGCCCTACAACTTCAAAGGCGAGAATTATCTCCTCGGATTCGTCCTGCCGAACTTCTTTTTCCACGCCACGACCACCTACGCCATTCTGCGGCACAATGGAGTCGAACTCGGCAAGGGCGATTTTTTGCGCGGCTAGACAGGCTGCTCGTGCCTCGCGTGATCCGGTTCATGTGCGGTTCAGCTTGAACTTGTCATAACGCAACAAGCTGAAACGAAACTGCTGCTGGGCAGTTTCGGAAGAGTGCATGCGTATGAGGAGCAGTGATGCGCAACAATGCGAAGATGCTTGCCGCCGGGACCGCGCTGGTTCTGCTGGCCGGCTGTGCGACGCGGCCGCTGGGGCCGACAGTCCAGGTATTCCCGGCGCCTTATAAGCCGTTCGACGTGTTTCAGCGCGATCAGTATGATTGCGGCCAATACGCATCCGCCTCGGTCGCAGGCGGCGCAGAACGCGTGAACAACAATGCCGTTGGCGCCACCGTAGTTGGCAGCGCTTTGGGTCTTGCGCTCGGCGCCGCAACCGGCAGTGGCCGCGCCGCGACCGTGGGTGCGGTGGCTGGTGGTGCGGTCGGCGCCGCGGTTGGCGCCAATGAAACCGCGCGCGGTGAAGCCGGCCTGCAACGACGCTACAACATCGCCTATGCGCAATGCATGTATTCGCGCGGCAATCAGGTCCCCGGCTATCAGGCCTATGCTTCTCCCCCGCCGCCGCCGGGAAACTATCCCCCCCCCCCCCCCGGGGGGGGGGGGCCCCCCCCGGTGGCGCGGGGGGCGGGGGGCCCCCCCCCCACCCCGGGCCCCCGCACCCCGCCCCCCCCGGGGCGCGCCGGGGG
>JANWHR010000042.1 GCA_025450355.1 Micropepsaceae bacterium | reverse complement strand
GGGTAATCGACATTGGGTAGCGGCGAAACCGGGAGCATGAAGAATGCGGCAGCACCGGCCAGCGCCAGTCCGATGGTCAGCAGTGTCGTCGCAACCGGCCGTGCGATGAACGGCGCCGAGAAATTCATGGCGCGACCGGCTCCGCACCGTCCGCCGCCGGACGATTGCGCCATCCGCGCATGCGCGCCGCCAGCCGGTCGAAATAGAGATAAATCACCGGCGTGGTGAACAGGGTCAGCATTTGACTGACCAGCAGTCCTCCGACAATGGAGATGCCCAGCGGATGGCGCAGTTCCGAACCGGTGCCTTCGCCGATCATCAGCGGGAGCGCGCCGAACAATGCCGCGAAGGTCGTCATCAGAATGGGCCGGAACCGGAGCAGCGCCGCCTGATGGATCGCTTCCCGGGCCGGTTTGCCTTCTTCGCGTTCGGCGGAGATCGCGAAGTCGATCATCATGATCGCGTTCTTCTTCACGATACCGATCAGAAGGATGATGCCGATAATCGAAATGATATCGAGATCATGTCCCGTGATAATGAGCGCCAGCAACGCGCCGACGCCCGCCGAAGGCAGGGTTGAGAGAATCGTCACCGGATGGATGAAGCTTTCTTACAATACGCCGAGCACGATATAGACGGTGATGATCGCCGCGAGGATGAGCAGCAGTTCCGATCCGAGCGTCGATTCGAAGCTCAACGCCGCGCCTTCAAAATGTGTGGTGATCTCCGGCGGCAATCCGGCCTGGGTTTCCGCCTGGGTGACTGCCGTCACGGCGGCGCCGAGGGACGCGCCGGGCGCCACATCAAAGGAAATCATCGCGGCGGGAAATTGCCCGATGTGATCGATTTCAAGCGGCCCGGTCTGCTGCTCGACTTTGGCGATGGCAGACAGGGGAACCTGTCCACCGCCCGCGGAGGGCAGATACATGTCATTCAGGGAGCTGAGCGAATTCTGCAAATCCGGATCGGCTTCCAGGATGACGCGGTACTGGTTGGATTGCGTGAAGATCGTGGACACAATCCGTTGGCCAAAGGAATCGTACAGCGCGTTGTCGATCGTCGCGGCGGTAATGCCAAACCGCGCCGCCGTGTCACGGTCGATATCGACATAGGCCGAAAGACCCTGATCCAGGTAATTGGTGGAAGCGTTTTCCAGTTCGGGCGCCCGCTGCAGCCGGTCCATCAAACGCGGCACCCATTGGTTGAGCGTGGACGCCGTCGCCGCCTGCAGCACGAACATGTACTGGGCACGGCCGACGGTGGACTCGACCGTCAGATCCTGCACGGGCTGGAGATAAAGCGAAATCCCCGGCACATCCCGTGTCGAAGCGGTCAGCCGCCGGATCACGTCGCTGACCGATGCGCTGCGAACGCTTTTGTCCCTGAGGTTGATCAGAAACCGCCCGGTATTCAGCGTCGTGTTCGTGCCGTCCACCCCGATAAAGGATGACAGGCTGACCACGTCGGGGTCTTTCCGAATGATATCGGCGAGCATCACCTGCCGTTGCGACATGGAGGTGAATGAAACAGCCGGCGGGGCGCGCGTGATGCCCTGGATGATCCCGGTGTCCTGAACCGGGAAAAAGCCCTTGGGGATCGCGACGTAGAGCATGACCGTGACCGCCAGCGTGATCAACGCGATCAGCAGCGTCAGCGGCTGATGATCCAGCACCCAATCCAGCATCCGGCCATATTGCGCGATGGTTCTGTTGAACGCGTCGGCCGCCCAGCGCCCGATCCGGCTGTGGCGCTGTTCGGATTCCGGGTGCAGCAAATTCGCGCACATCATGGGGACGAGCGTCAGCGACACCACCGCCGAAATCAGAATCGTGACCGCCAGCGTCACCGCGAATTCACGGAACAGCCTTCCGACAACCTCCTGCATGAACAGCAGGGGAATCAGCACCGCGATCAGCGAGACGGTCAGCGAAATGATGGTGAAGCCGATCTCGCCCGAACCCTTCAGCGCAGCCTGCAGCGGCCGCTCGCCCATTTCGAGATGGCGCGCGATGTTCTCGATCATCACGATCGCGTCGTCCACCACGAAACCCGAAGCAATGGTCAGGGCCATCAAAGCCAGATTGTTCAGGCTGAATCCCAGCAGATACATGACCGCAAACGTGCCCACGATCGACAGCGGCACCGAAAGGCTGGGAATCACGGTGGCCGGCACGTTGCGCAGGAACAGGTAAATCACCAGCACGACGAGCACGACGGCAAGGGCGAGTTCGAATTCCACATCGTTGACGGATGCCCGGATCGTGGTGGTCCGGTCGGTCAGCGGCACGACATCGACAGAGGTCGGCAGGCTGACCCGGATGTCCGGTAAAAGCTGTTTGATGCTGTCCACTACGGCAATCACGTTGGCGCCCGGTTGGCGCTGCACGTTCAGCAGGATTGCCGGCGTTGAATTCATCCAGCTCCCGAGCTTCGTGTTTTCGGCGCTCTGCAACACGGTCGCGACATCGGAGAGAAATACCGGCGCGCCATTGCGGTAGGCGACGACAATGTGGGCGTAGTCCTGCGGCGACTGGATCTGATCGTTGGCGTTGATCGTGTAGGAACGGGTGGCGCCGTCGAAGTTGCCTTTCGGCGCATTCGAATTGGCATTGGCAATGGTGGTCCGCAGGTCGTCAATGTTCAGGCCATAGGCGGCCAGCGCCTGCAGATTGGCCTGGATACGCACCGCGGGACGCTGTCCGCCATTGATGCTGACCAGCCCGACGCCGGGCAATTGCGAAATCTTCTGGGCAATCCGCGTATCGGCAATGTCCTCGACCTCGGTCATCTGCATCGATGGCGACATCACCGCGAGCGTGAGGATCGGCGCGTCCGCCGGATTGACTTTGGCGTACACCGGCGGCGAAGGCAGGTTCTGCGGCAGCAGGTTTCCGGCGGCATTGATCGCCGCCTGTACTTCCTGTTCCGCGATATCGAGGCTGAGCGACAGATCGAACTGCAGTGTCACCACCGATGCGCCCGCCGAACTGATCGAGGACATTTCGCGCAAGCCCGGCATCTGCCCGAACTGCCGCTCGAGCGGAGCGGTGACGGAGGTGGTCATCACCTCGGGGCTGGCGCCCGGCAGGAAGGTCTGTACCTGAATCGTCGGATAATCGACTTCGGGAAGCGCCGACAACGGCAGGAAGAAGAAACCAATCGCTCCGACCAGGAGAATCGCCGCCATCAGCAGCGATGTCGCGACCGGGCGGATGATGAAGATGCGCGACGGATTCATCGCGAAAACCGTCCGATCCGGAACGCCATTGTGCTAACCGCCGCCGGGTCCGGCTGCGCCGGCTCCAGCACCACCCGCGGGGCGTCCACGGCCGCCACGGCCGGACCCGGCAGAGCCATCCGAGCCATTGTTTTGCGCGCCGGCACCGGCGATTGCGCCGCCCGGTGCAGCCCCGGCTCCCGCGCCACCGGCACCGCCGCCTCTGCGGCCCCGGCCGCGTCCACCTCGCCCAGGCGCCGCGCCCTGCCCGGCCTGTCCGCCTTGTGGCGGAGTCGTCGCTGCGGGCATTGGTTCACCCGGCAGAATGATCGACGCGCCATCGCGCAACCGGTCCGCGCCGTCCACGACCACCGTGTCTCCGGCCATCAATCCCTGTGCAATCGCGACCCGGTCGTTATTGGTCTGGCCCAGCGTCACCGCGCGCATGCTGACTGTATGGTTCGAATTGACAATGTAAACGAAAGTCCCGGAGGCGCCGCGCTGGATCGCCGCGACCGGCACGACGATCTGATTGTGCAAAGTGTCAACCAGCAAACGCACGTTCACGAACTGATTGGGGAACAGGAGATTGTTGGGGTTTTGATAAACCGCGCGCAGCTTCACCGTGCCGGTCGTCGTGTCGATCTGATTGTCCACGGTCGAAAGCGTTCCGGACTCAATCATATGGGTCTGCGCGCGGTCGAATGCATCCACCTTGAGTTTGGCACCCTGCCGCACCCTGCCCATGATCTGATCGATGGAATCTTCCGGGACGGAGAAAACTACCGAGATCGGCTGCAACTGCGTAACGACGACAATCCCGGTGGCCTGACCGGCGATCAGCACGTTGCCCAGATCCACCTGGCGCAAGCCAACGCGGCCGGTGATCGGCGACTTCACATTGGCGTAATCGAGATTGATGGTCGCGGTTTCGACATTGGCCTGATCGGCCTTCACGGTGCCCTGGAGCTGGCGCACCAGAGCAGCCTGGGTATCGACCTGCTGTTGCGCGATCGAATTCTGCGCTTGCAGAGTCTGATACCGGTTGAGGTCCACCTGTGCATTCGCAAGCTGCGCCTGGTCGCGTGCGAGCTGGCCTTGCGCCTGATCGCGCGAGGCCTGATAGGGCCGGGGATCGATCTCCGCCAGCGTCTGTCCCGCGCGGACGGTCTGTCCTTCCTCAAAGTCGATTTTGACCAATTGACCGCCAACCTGCGGTTTTGCAACCACGGTCGCAAGCGGCGTTACGGTTCCCAGCGCATTCAGCGTGACATCGATATCGCCAAGGCTTGCCTTGGCAATGCCCACCGGAGTTGGCGCATTGCGGCCGGCGAAGAAGGGATTGTTTGGCCGGCCGGCATTCGGGGCCGGCTTGATCGCCCAGACGAGCAGCGCGACCAGAAGCACCGCCGTGGCAATCACCAGCGTCTTCATTCCTCCGGGGACATAGCGGACCCAGGTTCGCCTGCGGGCAATCGCCTGCCCCGGATCCAGCGGATCGAACGGGTTCTTCGGAGTTCTTTGGTCCATGGCTGAACAACCGCCTTCAACGAATGGCGTGTGGTAACATAAATACAGGCGAATGGTCAGCCTCGCCTCGGCGTCCGCCCTCCCCGGCGTTCAACCACCGCCATAACAAAAAAGCAGCGGCAAATTTTGTCAGAAATGTCAGCCCGTTGTGCCGGGATAATGAAGTTTTCGTAGGCCGCAACCCGGCCTCAATCGCCCCATCACCGCCTTGATTCAGAGCAAATCAGGGCACGGAACGCATCAGCCGCGATCCTGTTCCGGGCCCAGACCCTGGGCGGCCAGATCACCGGCCTCGGTCGGTGGTCCCTTCAAAATCCACTCGAATCCCACACCAATCGCGGCCCCGATAAGCGGGCCGGCGAAATAGATCCAGGTGGTCGAGAAATTCCAGACCATGAGGTCAGGAGCAAAGGAACGGAACGGGTTCATGGAGGCGCCGCTCGCCGGGCCGGCCCAAAAACCCGCCAGCATGGTGTAGGCGCCCACGGCGATGGCGTTGTTTGTGCCCATGTTTCTGGCGTCCGAGGCCGTGCCCAAAATGGTGCTGAGCAGCCCCGCCGTGAGCACCACTTCGATCGCGACGGCCTGCCAGGCGGCGACGCCTTTGCCCGGCGTGGTGGCCCCGGCGCTGACGAAATCACCAAAGATCGCGGCGATGATAGCCGCGGCAACGATGGCTCCCGCCAGTTGCGCGATCAGATATCCGGGCACACGCTGCCAGGGGAAATTACCCCTGAGAGCAAACCCGAATGTCACCGCGGGATTGAGATGAGCACCACTGATCGTGCCGAGGAACAGAATCGCAGCCAGGGTCATCAGGCCGCGCGCAGTGAATCCCATCGCCAAAGTGATCTCGCCACTTTGGGCGCCGATCGCGCGCGCTCCAAGAATCACGACCGTTGTGAGTAAGGTACCAAGGAATTCCGAAGACAGGCGCCGCCATTCGCGCCGCGGGTCCCAGAAATGCTGTTCCGCCCTGGCGAGAGCTTCTTCCTGGGGTGTTTTACTCGGGTGTGGTGTGGGCATGCGGTGGCCGCGATTCGCAACAAGGCGAAAGTTCCCAAAAATCCCGCCGCCACGAAAGAAAAAATTGCCGCACACTTCGGTCCCCCGGGGGTGCGGGGCAGCTGCTTCTGCAACTGGACCCGTGCGGCTCCCGTTTTACCGGACCAGCCATGGCACAGACAGAAACCGCCTCAACAGCGATTGACACCGATTCCGGATCACGGCGGACCATCCTCGTGGTGTTCCTCGCGCTCGGCCTCGTGTTGCTTTTGGCGGCACTGGACCAGACCATCGTCGCGACCGCGCTGCCCACCATTGTCTCGGAAATTGGCGGTGTTTCGCATCTGTCCTGGATCGTCACGGCCTATCTGCTGGCCACCACCATTGTCACGCCGCTTTACGGCAAATTGGGCGACCTCTACGGGCGCAAGCTCATTCTGCAAATCGCCGTGGCCATCTTTCTTGGCGGATCGGCGCTGTGCGGGGTCGCGGAGAACCTGCTTTCGCTCATCGCCTTTCGATTTCTTCAGGGTCTTGGCGGCGGCGGATTGATGGTGACCGTCATGGCGATCGTCGGTGACCTGATTCCGCCGGCCGAACGCGGGCGCTACCAGGGGTCCTTTGGCGCGGTGTTTGGCCTGGCCACGGTCATCGGGCCGCTGATCGGCGGATTCTTTGTCGTGCACCTGTCATGGCGCTGGATTTTCTACATCAACCTGCCACTTGGCGCGGTTGCATTTGTGGTGATCGGAGCAGTTCTGCACGCCCCTTCGGCACGCAAACGGCAGAGCATCGATTATGCCGGCGCAATTCTGCTCGCCTTCTGCCTCAGTGCGATTGTCGTCGTGACCAGCCTTTCGGGCACCTTGCTGTCGGATTTGCCGGCCGGATTGTGGGCGGTGATTGTCGCCGGAATCGCCCTGCTACTCGGCGGCTTCATCGCCACGGAAGCCCGTGCCGGCGCGCCGGTTCTGCCGCTCGAACTGTTCCGCGAACGCGTGTTCACCGTTTCTGCGATCGTCAGCCTGCTGGTTGGCATTGCGCTGTTTGGGTCGACCACCCTGCTGCCGGTTTACCTTCAGGTCGTGAAGGGCGCCGATCCCGCAACCGCCGGCCTGCATATGACGCCGATGATGTTGGGAACCATTATCACCTCCATCGGCAGCGGCCGTCTGATCGTCCGTATGGGGAGATATAAAATCTTTCCGGTGTTCGGGATGGCGGTGGTCACCATCGCGCTTTTCCTGCTTTCAACGCTGCAAGCGGATACGTCCATCTGGCTCGCGTCCGGTTACATGCTGCTGCTCGGACTTGGCCTTGGCATGGTGATGCAGGTTCTGGTCCTTGCCGCCCAGAACGCCGCCAAATACGAGCATCTTGGCGTCGCCACGTCCGGCGTGGCCTTGTTCCGGTCGATTGGCGGTTCGCTTGGCGTGGCGCTGTTTGGCGGGATTTTCGCCTCTGCGCTGCAACGCCATTTTGGGTCAGTGGCGAATCTTGCGGGCGCGGCGCTCAATCCGGAGGTCATTCAGGCTTTGCCGCCCGGTGCCCGCGAACCCTATGTCGCTGCATTCGCGGCGGCATTGAACCCGGTGTTCGCGACGGCATCCGGCATTGCGTTTTGCGGTTTTCTTCTCACGCTTGCCTTGCGCGAAGTGGCCTTGCGCAAGACTTCGGCGGCGGAAGGAATCGGGAGGGCCTATGCGATGCCGCAGGACGCGACATCGCTCGAAGAGCTGCAACGGATCGTCTCCAGTCTGGCCCGGCAGGAAAACCGCTGGAAGCTGTATCACGCGTTCGCGGCGCAAGCGGGCGTGCCGCTAGATCCACGCGAGATGTGGTTCATTTTCCGGCTGGGAGAGCGCGATCATCCGGTTACGGAAAATGAACTGTGCCGGGAAGTGCAGGCAGACCTTCCTGTTCTGCGCGAATTTGCCGGAAAAACAATCTCGCGAGGGTTGGTGAGCAGGGATTCAGCCGGGCGTCTGGATTTCACACGCGAAGGCAAAGACCTTTACGCCAAATTGCTTGTACTGCGCCGGCAGCAGTTGGCGTCGCTACTTGAACGCTGGCGCCCGCGTCAACATGCCGAAGTGCGCGACATGCTTTCCCGGCTTGCCCGCCGCCTGAGTGCGGCCCCGCCCGTCTTACCCGAAACGCCAGGCTGAAGACGATTCAGTCGTTGTGTATTTTGCGCTTGCAATACGCAACCATTGGGTTGCATGTTATGGCATGAGCATGAACGCGGTGTTTCGCGCGCTGGCCGATCCGGTGAGACGGCAATTGCTGGACCGGCTCCGTGCCCGGAACGGCCAGATTTTAGGCGAGCTTTGCGAAGGACAGAAAATGACGCGGCAGGCGGTGACGAAGCACCTGGCGATTCTCGAGGCGGCCAATCTTGTCGCAACGGTGAAGCGCGGGCGTGAAAAACTGCATTTTCTGAATCCGGTGCCGATTCAAGAGATTGCCGACCGCTGGATCGGCAAGTTCGAACGTGACCGGCTTCGTGCGCTCTCGGATCTCAAGAAAAATCTCGAAAATGATGGCGCCTGAACAAAGCGACATCACCCATCAACAAACCCAAGGAGCCTGACAATGCCGCAGCAATCATTCGTATACGTCACCTACATCCGCACCACGGCAGAGAAACTGTGGGAGGCGCTGATCACACCGGAATTCACGCGCCAATTCTGGTTCGGGTTTCATCAGGAGAGCACGTGGAAGCCGGGCTCATCATGGAAACTGGTGACCTCCGACGGCCGGGTGGCCGATGCCGGCGAAGTGCTGGAATGCGATCCGCCGAAGCGGCTGGTGCTGAAATGGCATCACGAACTCAACCCCGAACTGAAGGCCGATGGCGATACGCGCTGCACAATGATGATCGAACCGGACGGCGAAATGGTGAAGCTGACCATTACGCACGAAGCCGAACGTCCGATCACGCTGATCGACAAGGTGTCTGGCGGCTGGCCGGCCATCCTGTCCAGCCTGAAATCCATGCTGGAAACCGGCAAGGCTCTCCCGCGAACCCATGTTTCGGCGCCACGCCGGGCAGCGGAATGATCAGGAGAGAGTGAAGAGGAGTGAGATGCGGGCTGGAAGCCGGCGGTACAAGTGGATCAGCGAGAGGTCAGCCTCTGGTTATCGTCACTCGCCTCTCACTCCCATTTTCTCGTTAGTCTCAGACGTGTTGCCCTTCGGTCAGGGGAATGTCGCGAAGCGTGCTGGGGACGAACAGCTCTTCCACCTTAAGCTGGCGATCGGACAGGCCCTGCTCGAACGTGTATTGCAGGAGCGCTTCAATAGATGGGCGATTCGCTTCGGTGCCGTAGGGGTACCAGTCCTTGCCGATGATCGACTGCTCTTCCTCGATCAGGGGCTGAAGCCAGGCGAATGACGCTTTCGGCGATCCGGTTTCGGAGATCAGCCGGAAGGCATGATCCTTGGCGCGCAGAAACGCCTCGTACAGGCTCAACGCCACCCAGGGGTCGCGCTCGTAAATTTCGCGCCGGATCACCACCGTGTGCATGATC
>JANWHR010000041.1 GCA_025450355.1 Micropepsaceae bacterium | reverse complement strand
GCGTCGGGGCGATCCACGCCGGGATCGCGCGCAGACGACCCACCCGCGCGCAGGAACCAGCTCTGGGCCTGATCCTTCAGGTTGGCAACCATGATCTGCGACAACACCTGCTGATGGACCGTTGGATTGTCGACCGGAACCAGGGCTTCCACCCGCCGGTCGAGATTGCGCGGCATCCAGTCTGCGGAACTGATGTAAACACCGGCCCTGGGCGAAGGAAGTCCGTATCCCGCACCAAAGCAGACGACGCGGGCATGTTCGAGGAACCGCCCAACTATGCTCTTTACACGGATGTTTTCGGACAATCCCGGAACGCCCGGGCGAAGGCAGCAGATTCCCCGTACGATAAGATTGATTTTCACCCCGGCGTTGCTTGCCTCATACAGCGCGTCGATCACCGGTGCGTCAACCAGCGCATTCAGCTTTGCCCAGATGGCCGCCGGCCGCCCGGCGCGCGCATGGGCGATTTCCGCGGCGATGCCATCCATCAGCCGCGAGCGCAGGGTCAGAGGCGAGATCGCGATTTTTTCCAGTTGCGAGGGTTCGGCGTAGCCTGTGATGTAATTGAAAAATCGTGCTGCATCGCGGCCGAGCGCCGGATCGGCGGAAAACAGCGACAGGTCCGTGTAAATTTTCGCCGTCACCGGATGATAATTCCCGGTCCCGAAATGGACGTAAGTTCTGAGCTCACCGGCCTCGCGCCGGACGATCAGGCTGACTTTCGCATGCGTCTTCAGTTCGATGAAGCCGTACACGACCTGTGCACCCGCGCGCTCCAGGTCCCTTGCCCATCGGATATTCGCCGCCTCATCGAAACGCGCCTTGAGTTCGACAAGCGCGGTCACCGATTTGCCGGCCTCCGCCGCTTCGATCAGGGCCCGAACAATGGGGCTGTCCGGACTCGTGCGATACAGCGTCTGCTTGATTGCCACGACATCGGGATCGGCGGCTGCCTGACGCAGGAACTGAACCACCACGTCGAAACTTTCGAAGGGATGGTGAACGATCAGATCTTTCGCCCGGATCGCCGCAAAACAGTCGCCGCCGTGATCGCGGATGCGTTCGGGAAATCGTGACGTGAACGGCTCGAACTGAAGGTCCGGCCGTTCGTCGAGAATCAGTTCACGCGTTTCGTCCAGTCCAAGCAGTCCATCGACCACGAAAGGTTCGCGCCCCCCCATGTTCAGATGATCGGCAATGAACCGGCGCAGATCGGGCGGCATGGATGCGCTGCATTTCAGACGGATGACCTGGCCCCTGCGCCGGCGCTTCAGCAGCGATTCATATGATCTCACGAGATCTTCGGCCTCTTCCTCGATCTCGATATCGCTGTCGCGCAGGATGCGGAAAAATCCCGAAGCGATCACCGTATGGCCGGGGAACAGCCGGTCCAGATACAATGCGATCAGGTTTTCCAGCGGCATGAAGCGCGCCCTTCCGCCACGGTCGGGAAGCCGTACGAAACGCGTCAACTGCGATGGGACGGGAAGCAGCGCGGTGACGTTGCGCGCATCGGCGCGACGCAACAGCCGCATGGCCATGACAAACCCAAGATTGGGAATGAACGGGAACGGATGTGCGGGATCGATGGCAAGCGGAGTCAGGATCGGGAAAATCTGCCCGTTGAATTCGTCATCGAGCCAGGAGCGGTCTTCGTCGGCAAGGGCATCGGAATCGATCACCACGATGCTGGCGCTCGCCAGCGCGACGCGCAATTGGCGCCAAATCTTCTGCTGATCGCCAATCAGTTCCGCCGCAACCTGGTCCACCCTGGAAAGTTGCTGAGCCGGCGTCAGGCCATCATCCGAAAGGCTTACCACACCGGCGGTGACCATCCCTTTCAGGCCGGCAACGCGCACCATGTAGAACTCGTCCAGGTTGGAAGCCGAAATCGAGAGAAAGCGCAGGCGCTCAAGCAACGGATGACGAAGATTTTGCGCCTCTTCCAGGACCCGGCGGTTGAACGCAAGCCAGGAAAGTTCGCGATTGATAAACCGGCCGGCGGAATTGATGGAAACGCCGGGGATGAGGGTCGCCAAACCGCCGGAATCAGACCGCGCCGGCATATCGGGAGGCGCCTCGGGCCCGGTCGCGGTAATCCCGGCCTGCCCACCCTCCTTCAGACTGAGACGAGTGGTTGTCAAAGCGGTACAATCCGATGGCCGGGCGGCGCAGCGTGACCGCCGGACTCCACCAAACCTTTATCGCCAAGCATCTCCATCACAAGGCGCAGGGACACGGGCCGTTGTTCGGAAAGTGCCTTGCGGTCGAGGCTGTCCACGAAATGCGCGACGGCATCAGGCGTGCGCTCCACGCACACCAGAATGCGACGGATTACGGATGACGGTGCCTGAAGCTGTCTTTCGTCAAAATGTCTCCGCACCAGCGCGTAGAGAAATTCGTCATCGGGTGACCACATTTGGAATGCGACAAGCGATTGCAGCCGCGAGTTCCAGTCACCGGTGGCGGCCGGCCATTGCGACGGAGGACGCCGCCCCGTGAGCAGCATCGTTGCGCGAGGCCGGTCGAACAACTCCATGAGCGCGTGATCGCGCGCCACATCGGGTGATGTCTGGTCCAAATCCTCGATCAGCAGGGCCTGCGAACGAACTGAATGATCCGAAGCCGCCGAGACGATCTCCTCGGCGCCAATTCTGACGGCGTGCGCAATCTCTTGCCAGACGCTTGCAAGATGGGTCTTGCCACAGGATTTGGGGCCAAACAGTGCCGCTGCGGATGCCGGCCAATCCGGCCAGCGGCGAATGAAATCGCTGGCTTGTGCGTTGCAGGGCGCGACCACAAAACTGTTGGCATCAAGCCCCGGTTTTCTGGTCAGCGAAAGGATGAATTGCTCGGCCATGCGTCAGGCAAAGTCCTTGCGCCCGATCCGCTGCATCGCCGTGAACCAAATACCGGAATAGGCCAACGCCGAGGCCACTGCGATACCCGCGGTGACGTAGGCATCGGTGGGCGACAGCCATGCGATCGAGAACCCGAAGGCGAGCGAAGCAAGATGGATGGCGGCATAGGTGACCTGCGTCGCGGTGCATAGTTTGCCAGCCATCACGGGTTTGATTGAGATTGGCGCGCGGGAGGCAACCGCAATCGCAAGACCGCTGAGGATCAGCAAATCGCGCAAGATCACAATTGTGGCAAGCCACATGGGTACGTCATCAAAAAAAGCCAGTGTGACGAAGACGGCGAGCATCAACGCCTTGTCTGCAACGGGATCGAGCAACCGCCCCAAACGGGTGGACAGGCCGAAACGTTTGGCAAGAAAGCCGTCCGCCGCATCCGACAGACCCGCGAGCGCGAACAGTCCAAACGCCGCATCGAAATGGCCCCCGGCGAGCAATCCTGCCGTTGCGGGAGCCGCTGCCAGCCGGAGGGTCGTCAGCAGATTGGGGACGTGGCGGAGCAGCATGGTTCAGCGCTTAATTGGTGGCCGAAGCCGTGGCCAGTTGCAGTGTGAACTGCGCGTCCATGTTGAGTAATTGGAGCTTTTGTTGCGCCAGCGCGTCCCGAAGCTGATCAGCCCGTCCGGAATAGGCGATGTCGATTTCCGCTTCGTGCAGCGTCAATCCCATCACGTCCACATCGGCAACAGCACGGACCGCCGCGAGACCGCTTCGAATCTTCGCCCAATCATCCAGCGAATTGAACTGAACATCGGCAACCAGATGGGCGCGTACGGCAAAATCCACGGCATTGCGCGACTTCCAGACATCTTCCGCGCGTTCGGCGACCGCCTGCGCATCGGCCGGAAATGACGACTGCGCATAAGCGAAGGAAGCCGCGACGCGACCCGTGGGCGACAATTCGACCATCTGCACGGTGTTCCCGTCCTCGCTCGCAATGGCGAGGATAACGGCATCGGCATTGTAGCGTCGGGCCATCGGAGCCAGCGCCGCCCAGTCGGGTTGGGCAAGGTCGGGCCGTTCGAACAGGGCTGCATCGGCGTCATCCGCAGCCGGTGTCACGAACGGTACCAGTCCCTGTTGCAGCTGTGGATCCAGCCAGCTTGCGAACCAGGTGCTCATGGGATCGAACCCCGGCGTTCCGGCAATCAGCGGAATGACCAGTACGGGCGGGGAGCGGGTCTCCGTGTAGGCGATATTGGCTTGCCGCAGCAGATTTCGTACCGCGACCGGATTAAAGCGGAACGTGACCTCGGCCAAATAACGGGTGGTGCTGCGTCGCTCATTGGCGACTTCGAAACTGCGGATCATCCGTTCCAGCGCTCTTTCGTCGAGCATCGGCTCCTTGCGCCAGTTTGCAGCGGCGGTGAGACGCCGAAACAGGGTTCTCCATGCGGCAGCACGCCCTTGCGCCATCGCCGCATCGCGGGACGAAATAGCCGATTCTGCCGAAGCTCCCACGCTGACACCCGCAACCGTGAACAGATCAGGCCGGGCAGGAGCAGCCAAGGCTGGCGTGGTGCAAGCGATCAGCGCAATCAAAAGCAGGACTGGAGCAGGCAATCTGGTCATCGCGAACCTGACTATAGGGAGTGCGGGTTAACGTTTGAAGCCCGCGAAAGAAATTGCGCACGGTCCGGTGCGGGCAACAAACCGGTCCAGGGCGTTTGAAATTCGCGAATCGAGAACGAATTAGGCCAGCAGGCGGACGGGCTGAAGCTGAACCGGGGAATGTGCTGCTCTCCAGAACGCCGCCCGGAACGCCGAGACGATCGCCAGGAATCGGGTTGAAAAACAGCCCGCGTGCCGGTTTTGGGCGGCAAATCACGACCAAAGAATATTCGGATACCGACTCGTGAAATCCATTTCCCCCGACGTTGCGTCCAAAGCTAACCAATTTGCGGCGATTGCGCCCTCTCGGATCATGGCTGCCCCTGTTCTTTACCGGATCACCCCCAGGGTTTCGACCAGCGGCTTAAATTATTGTTAGTTGAATCAGTTGTGTACGGTTCTAAATTTGCCCGCGGAGGGGTGTTTCGGCGCTTCGAGCTGCGCCGAGTGCCCAGGAGCAAAACATGACCCAGCTTGCATTGAAGCGCGCTATTTCGGCGCTTGGAATCAGTCTGGCTGTCGCGGTGACCGCGACGGCATCCACCGGCCAGGCGCAGCCTCAAACCTTACCCGGTCCACAGTACCCGGGCGCGCAATCTCAAACCCCGCAATATTCTCCGCCACCGCCGTCCGGACCGCAATACCCGGCACCGCCGCCACAGTACGGACGGCAGGGCCAATACGGATATGGTCCCGGATTCAACCGCGGCGGGGACGAACAACGCGGCGCGGAGAACCGGCTCGACCGGCGGCTGGCGTTCCTGCATCAGCGCCTCGGCATCACGCCTGCACAGGAAGGGGCGTGGACCCAATTCGCCACCGGCATGAAGAATATGGCTGCACAGCCCCGGGAGAGCGCGCTCGACCGTGAGCGCGGAAACGGCAATGTGGTTCAGCGGCTGGAGCTTCGGGAGCGGACACTGGAACGGCGAAGTGCCGATCTTGACACCACGTTGCGCGCGCTGCGTCCTCTCTACGCATCGCTCAGCGACGAGCAGAAGCGGTTTGCCGACCAGCTGCTGTTCCGGCCGGCGCGCCGCGGTTTCGCTGGCGGCCAGGGCAATGCGCCGCCACGGCCCGGCTACGGTCCCGGGTTTGCTCCAGGGTACAATCGCACACCCGGCTAATCTCTGTTGCTGGATGCGTCACCGGACGGCGGCGCATCCACCCGGTCACTTGCCTCGGTTCGTGCCCGCCCGTACTAGAACGGGATGAATTCCCGTAATTTTCCGCTGACCTACAAGGCAGCCGGCGTCGATATCGACGCCGGCGACGCATTGGTTGAACGAATCGCGCCGGCAGCAAAAGCCACTGCGCGGCCCGGCACAGATGCCTCACTCGGTGGATTTGGCGGGCTGTTTGACCTGAAAGCGGCGGGTTTTGCCGACCCCGTGCTGGTCGCGTCCACCGATGGTGTTGGCACGAAACTGAAACTGGCGATCGCAGCGAAACGCTTCGACAGCATCGGCCAGGACCTGGTTGCGATGTGCGTCAACGACCTTGTGGTTCAGGGCGCCGAACCCCTGTTCTTTCTGGATTATTTCGCAACCGCCGCCCTGAACGTCGACGAGGCGGCCCAGGTGATCGATGGGATCGCGCGCGCGTGCAAGGCGTGTGGATGTGCGCTGATCGGTGGCGAGACCGCGGAAATGCCGGGCATGTATGCGCGCGGCGATTTTGACCTCGCGGGATTTGCGGTCGGCGCCGTGGAGCGCGGCGCCATTCTGCCCAAAAGGAACACGATGCGGGCGGGCGATGTACTGATCGGGGTCGCATCGTCCGGACTGCACTCCAACGGGTTTTCACTGGTCCGGAAGATTCTGGAAACCGCGACTGTGCCGCTCGACGCGACCGCGCCGTTCACAGACCAGTCGCTGGCGGATGTGCTGCTCATCCCTACGAAACTCTATGTGCGCAGCGCGCTGGCGGCCATCGCAACGGGCGGGGTCAAAGGGTTGGCGCACATTACCGGATCGGGAATTCCGGGGAACGTCCCGCGCGTGCTGCCGGAGACCCTTGATGCCGCAGTCGACCTTTCCACCTGGAGATTACCGGGTGTTTTTTCGTGGCTGCAAAAAGAGGCCAATATCGCGGAAGCCGAGATGGTTACCACTTTCAATTGCGGTGTCGGGCTGATCGTGGTCGCGGATTGCGAACGTGCAGAGGAGGTGATTGCGGCCTTCGGAAATGCCGGCGAACAGACATTCATGATCGGCTCGCTCATCGAAAACGATGGGCACGAGCCCAAGGTCCGTTTCAGCGGCCGGCTGGAGTGATGCGCATTCGAACGGCCGTTCTGATTTCCGGACGCGGTAGCAATCTGAAATCGCTGATCACAGCCTGTTCGGCAGAGGTGTTTCCAGCGGAGATTGTCCTTGTGATCTCAAATGTGCCGAATGCACCCGGGCTGAATCATGCGAGAGCAGCGGGAATACCGCAGCAAGTCATCGCCCATACCGAATTTCAGCGACGCGAAGATTTTGATTCCGCGCTCGACGCCGTATTGCAGGAAGAGAAAATCGGACTCATCTGCCTCGCCGGATTCATGCGCATCCTGGGCGACGGCTTCGTCGCAAGGTGGCAGGGGCGGCTGATCAATATTCATCCATCACTCCTGCCTTCCTTCAGGGGCACCCGCGTGCACGAACGGGCGGTTGAATCCGGAGTGCGGATTTCGGGCTGTACGGTGCATTACGTCACGCCGGAAATGGATTCGGGCCCTGCGATCGTACAGGCCGCTGTTCCTGTCGGCCCAGATGACACTACCGAAGCCCTTGCGGCGCGCGTGCTGGAAGCGGAGCACAAAATCTATCCGCAGGCGCTGAAGATGGTTGCGGACCGGAGCGTACGGCTGGAGAACGGCAAGACGGTTTTCGGTGCTTATCGCTGCGCCGGTGAATTCCTGATCAATCCGGCAGAGGGGTAACCGCGCCCTCGGGCCGCCGGCGCTACCCCGTAATCTCCATTGTGCTGAAGAAGAAGCGGATTTCTTCCGCGGCGGTATCGGGCCCGTCGGAGCCATGGACGGAATTGGCTTCGATGTTTTCGGCAAAGTCCCTGCGGATTGTTCCCGGCGCGGCTTTCTGCGGATCGGTTGCGCCCATGACTTCCCGGTTCTTTGAAATGGCCCCTTCGCCTTCAAGAACCTGAATCACGACAGGGCCTGAGGTCATGAAGTTCACCAGACCGGCGAAAAACGGCCGTTGCCGATGAACCGCATAAAAAGCTTCGGCCTGAGGGCGGGACAGGAGCAGACGCTTTTGCGCAACAACCCTCAGGCCCGCTTTTTCGAAGCGCGAAAGAATTTCGCCCGTGAGATTTCTTCGCGTCGCGTCAGGCTTGATGATCGAAAGCGTGCGCTCAGGCGCCATGTAAATTCCCTCTTCAGAGCCGCGCCTTATAGCGAGCGCTCTTGTACGCCTGCAAGCTTTGCTTCCGGCGGGGAATTTTCCTATTCCAGCGACCGCGTTGCAAAGGGGACGACCATGTCGCTGCTGAATCTGTCTGTCGCCATCGGGGATTATGATCGCAACCGGCCGCTGATCGACGGAACCGTGAAAATCGACGGCGTGGATGCCGTATTCATGAAGCTGGTTCCGGAGGAAATCTTCTTTCGCGCGTTTCGGACAGAGGATTTCGACATCTGCGAATTATCGCTCTCGAGCTTCACCCTGAAAACCGCGCTGGGCCAATGTCCCTATGTCGGAATTCCGGCGTTTGTTTCCCGGTGCTTTCGCCACACTTCGATCTTCGTGCGCACGGACCGGATCGCGAGACCGCAGGACCTTAGGGGAAAGCGCGTCGGCGTACCGGAGTATCAGCTCACCGCGAATGTGTGGGCGCGCGCAATTCTCGATGATGATTTCGCGGTCAGCCCTGCGGACATCGAATGGGTGCGCGGCGGCATCGAACATCCGGCGCGACCGGAAAAGATTGCAATCCAACTTCCGCCCGGCGTCCATTTGAGCGATGCGCCGGAAGGGAAAACCATTTCGGAACTGCTGATGGGCGGTGAAATCGACGGATTCATTGCGCCACGCGCGCCGGCAATCCCGTCGCGCAACATCGGCTGGCTGTTTCCCGATCCGATGGCGGCAGCCAAAGATTATTTCCGGCGCACCGGAATTTTTCCCATCATGCATCTGGTGGGGGTCCGGCGCGCGCTGGTGGAAAAGCACCCCTGGCTTCCGGCAGCGGTGCTGAAGGCATTCCAACAATCGAAAAAGATTGCGCTCGACCAATTGTCCGACGTCTCGGCGACCAAGGTGACCATGCCCTTCGTGGAGGAACAGCTGAAGGATGCGCGCGAACTGATGGGCGAAGATTTCTGGCCCTATGGCGTCGAGGCGAACCGCAAAACTCTGGACGCGTTCCTGCACCATCACCACGCCCAGGGAATTTCGCCGCGCCGGGTGAGCGTCGAAGAGCTTTTCCATCCGGCAACGCTGGAGACGTTCAAAATCTGAACCGCCAATGCTGATCCTGAACAATGTGACAGTCCGGATTGCCGGACGAGCGGTGCTGGATGACGCAAGTGCCGCGATTTCCGACGGGCGGAAAGTGGGCCTGATCGGGCGGAACGGTGCCGGCAAGACCACACTCCTGCGGCTCATTCTGGGAGAACACGAAACCGAGAGCGGCAAGGTTGAAACCAGCAGGCACTGGCGCATTGGCTCGGTTGCGCAGGAAGCGCCTGGCGGCGGGCAAACGCTGATCGAGACCGTGTTGGCGGCGGACACCGAACGGGCGAGCCTGCTGCGGCAGCTGGAAGGCATTCCCGACCCGCACGCACTCTCCGCAATACACGCGAGACTTGAAGAGATCGATGCCTATGCCGCACCAGCACGCGCAGCGCGAATTCTCGCAGGTCTGGGGTTTTCGCAGCGCGAGCAGCTGCGCCCGTGCGCCGAATTTTCTGGCGGTTGGCGTATGCGGGTGGCGCTCGCCGCCCTGCTGTTTGCCACTCCCGATCTGCTTCTCCTCGATGAACCAACCAATTATCTCGACCTTGAGGGATCGTTATGGCTCGAAGACCATCTCAGGCGCTACCGCGGCACCGTTTTGCTGGTGAGCCATGACCGCGATCTTCTGAACCGTGCGGTGGATTCGATCCTGCATCTCGAACACGGAAAGCTGACGCTCTATGGGGGCGGTTATGATTCGTTCGTCGAGGTGCGCGAACAGAAGCGCGCGCTCGATTCGGCCGGCCGGGCGCAGGTCGAGGCGCAGCGCAAAAGAATTCAGGGCTTTGTTGACCGTTTTCGGTACAAAGCATCGAAGGCACGCCAGGCGCAAAGCCGGCTGAAATGGCTGGAACGGCTGAAAACCCAGCCGGTGGCCGTCGCAGACGATCTGCCGCCGATTCGCCTGCCGCAACCCGATGCTGTGGCCCCTCCGTTGATCCGAATGAGCAAAGTTTGCGCCGGATACGACCCGCAGAATCCGGTGTTTGCCAACCTTTCCCTGGGTATCGGCTCGGATGACCGGATCGCATTGCTGGGGCGTAACGGCAACGGCAAATCGACTCTGGCCAAATTGATGGCCGGCCGGCTCGAGCCGTTCTCAGGCGAGATCACCCGCGCACGCAAACTGGTGGCCGGCTATTTCGCGCAGCATCAACTCGAAGAGCTGGATGGCGCGCAAACACCGCTCCAGGTGCTGTCGCATTACCGGCCATCGCTGGACCAGACCACCGCACGCGCACGATTGGGCGGATTTGGCTTTTCCGGCGTCAAGGCAGAGACGCCGGTTGAGTCGCTCTCGGGCGGAGAACGCGCCCGGCTCCTGCTCGCAATTGCGACACTCGACCGGCCGAATCTTCTGATCCTGGACGAGCCGACCAACCACCTGGATATTGACGGGCGCGAGGAATTGCTCAACGCGCTGAACGACTACGAGGGCGCCGTGCTGCTGATCAGTCATGATCGCCGGGTGATCGAATCCTGTGCAGAGCGTTTGCTGCTGGTGGAAAAGCGCCGGGCTGAGCCGT
>JANWHR010000040.1 GCA_025450355.1 Micropepsaceae bacterium | reverse complement strand
CGCGACCTGGAAGGCGATGCACTATTTCAACCGCAACGCCGCCAATCTCCCGATCTCTGAATCGGAATATGTCTGCGCCGAGAACAACGACGCCAACAACAACTATTTCCACGAAGAACAGGCGCCAATCCCGCAGTCGGACGCCCCGGACTTTTAACCCGTTTTTCTCCTCCCGTTTACGGGGAGAGTGGCGCCGTAGGCGACGAGGGGGGCACTGCGGCCGACTCAGTGGCCCCCTTCGCCTCACTTCGCTCGGCACATCCCCCGCAAGGGGGGAAGAAAGCCCCTCAAAAATCCGCCTTGTCCGCTTTGGGTAAATCGGTCAGGCGATTGTTGTAATATTCATAAGGGTTTTCGGCGCACACGCCTTCCGGTATCGGATCGTCCGATGACGCATAGGTCATGGTTGCGGTCCATGGCGTGGTGAATACGCCCCGGTCCTCGACCGTGACCTCGACCTGAAGAAATTTGCCGCGGACATTTTTCCAGGCACCATCGCCATTGAACAACCAGTTCTCTTTCCGGTTCCTCTCGATCGCGTCCTTCACCTCGTCATAGTCGCGCAGCCGGTAACGCTCGATGACGTGCAGATTATTGGTATAGGGTGTGCCGAACAGATCGATCATCGCATAGGGGCGATTGGTCCGCACACCGACCGTATCGATGACCAGCGTGTCACCTTCATAATGTCCAATTGAGTCGCCGTACCAGGATGGCGTCAGCTTCGCGGGGTGATGGCCGTTCAGCCGCACCCGCCGCACCTCATGGTCGCCACTGTAAAGCATGGTGATCCTGTCCGGCTGCTGCAGCATTTGCACCATGAAGTTCTTGAAAATGAACGGCACGCCGAACGGCCAGCACTGGTTGGACGGGTTTCCATAGGTGATGCCGGCAAGCGAGACCTCGCCGAACTGCTTGACCACCGCGGCCGCCCAGGGCTGGAGAATCGGGTTCTTGTAATCGCCGACCAGCTGATCGTAGTCGCTGATCCCGACCGTGCCGGCTGGTTCAGCCGCCGAACCGGCAGCGCCCGAGGGCCGCTGAATGGCCCAGCGGGACAGGTTGGTGACGGGCCCCGGCCCCGATGCGGGGGGCTCGAACCACGGGAATGCGGGATGTGTCCAGACGCCGGCAAAATCCGGAATCAGCCTGGCTTTGTGGCTCGCCGTCCGATGCGAGTCTGTTTGCGCCGCAGCCGGAATCACCATGGCCGCCAGCAGCAGAACAGGAAAACCCTTTCGTGCCATACCCATGTCAAAATCCCGCTGCGCTAAGTCTTCTGACGTGTTTCCCGGATAAAGGCGAGGACGTTCGCGACGCATTCGTCTGCATTGGCCGCCGCGATGTGGTAGGCGTCGCTGTTCAGCACGACCAGCCTGGAATTGGGAATCAGGCGCTGATAGGCGCGCACCTTCTCGACCGGTTGCAGGGCGCTTTTGTCGGCGGTGATCACCAGGGCCGGTGCCCTGATGCGCTGCAACACGCCGTCGCGCGCCAGATCGAATTTCGCCAGCGCGGTGTGCAGGCCCCTGGTTCCCTCGGCCGGCGCGTTTCCGAACATCGTGTTCCAGTACTCCACCATTTCCTTTGGCGCGCGCGATCCCAGCTTGTCGTGTTGGGGAACGGAGGACGGGTTGGAGATTTGGATTACCGACGCCGGGCCGCTCGCGACGGAAAGGGTCAGCGTGTGGTTCGGATAATCGGCCGCGAATTGCATCGCGATCGCGCCGCCGGTCTTGGCCCCAATGATGTGTGCCGACTGGATACCGGCCCTGTCGAGCACGCGCGCGACGAAACCGGCGAGGCCTTTTAACGACCATTGGAAGCGCGGCGGAATGGCGGAACGTCCAAAACCGGGAAGGTCCGGCCGGATCACGCGGAACTCGCTGCCCATCCGCGGAAGCCAGGCATACCAGACGACGCTGGATTCATCATTGCCGTGAATGAGTACCGCGGCTTCCGGTTTCCGCCACGGTTCGCCGAACCAGTCTTCCCGATAGAACGGTTCGTCGCTGGCGCTGCCGCATTGCGCCGCCGCCATGCTTGCGCCGGAGAAGCCGCTCGCGCCCAAAACGGCCGTTGTTCCGTATGCGGCCTGAATAACGTGACGGCGGGATATTCCGTTGGTCATCACCGGGGTTCCTGCACAGCCGCAACGGCGCAGATCGGAAATCCGCTTCGCCGCTGCGGCGCCACTATACACGATGGGGGCGGTAGCCCGCTTCCGGTCACGGCAGGGACGGCGGGACGCGGCGCCGCGTTGTCTGTTCAAAGGAATAGGCAAGCCCGATCAGGCGCGGCTCGCTGCACGCCATGCCGGTGAACGTCACGCCGAAAGGCGCGCGCTTGGGGTCGAATCCTTCGGGAAAAGGGGGGGCCGGCGCATTTGCCACCTGCGCAAAGGGTACGATGACGCTGGGATAGCGCGCGCGTGCGGCGATGTTGGCGCCGGTCTGCGCCGGAAACAGCAGCGCGTCCAGACGCTCGCGCTTCATCACTTCGTCGATGCCGTGCGTGGCGGAAAGCCGGATGTCTTTCGCCTGGTCCGCCTCATAGCGCGCGCGGTCGCGTGCCAGGTCCATTTCATCCGAAAGGTCCAGCAGCAATTGCCCGTATTTCAGAGTGCCACCGGCTTCATGTCCCAAATTCCATTGCCGCAGTTCCGTCAGCGATTTCACCGGCGCCCGATCGCCCAGTGATGAAAGCCAGGCGTTGAAATCCCGTTTCATTCCATATTTGAACGCAATGCTGCAGTGGCCGTCCTCGCCGCGCGCTTCGCCGCCCTGACCGCAGATTCCCCAAAGCAGGAAATTGGCGTCCCGATCCGGATCGATCACGCTCGGGATGTCGGCCGGATCGACGATGGTGGCGCCCAGCGACTTCATGACCCGGATCGCGTCTTCCATGGCCTGCAGTTGATCGGGATTGAGGCCGCCGCGGACGGCCGGATCGCCCGGCGCGGCGACGGCGGTGTAGAAGAACGCGCGGGGACTCCCGATGCGTGCGCCTTTCAGGGAATCCGCGCGCAGGAACTGCGTGTAATCGTTGCGCGGCGGGGGCAGGCAATTGGACGTCGCAGGATCATAGGGATCGGGCGCGCCCTCAAGGACGCCCAGCAGAATCGCCGCATCCGTGACGCTTTTCGCCATCGGGCCGGGCGTGTCCTGATCGGCCGTGATCGGGATCACGCCAGTGCGGCTGACCCGCCCGACCGTCGGCTTAATGCCAACCAGCATCGTCCAGTTTGAGGGATTGAGTATTGATCCTGAGGTCTCTGTGCCGACATTGGCGGCCCAGAAATTGGCGGCTGTGCCGATGCCCGAACTCGAACCGCCTGTGGGCAAGACCGGGCGGCCATCATAGATGCCGTCCCGCGGGTCACGGCGCGGATCGTAAGGATTGTAGCCAAATCCGTTGACGGAATTGTAGTTGCCCGGCATTGGCGTTGGCGGTCCGGCGACCCAGTTGGCAAGTTCGGTCATCTGCGTTTTGGCGATGATGATCGCCCCGGCGGCACGCAGATGTTTCACCAGCGTGGCCTCGTAAGGCGGCGCCAGATGTTCGAAGGCCAGCGCGCCGCCCGTTGTGCGCATGTCCGTGGTCTGGATATTGTCTTTCACGGCGATCGGGATGCCGTGCAACGGCCCGAGAATTTTCCCGCGCGCGCGTGCGCGGTCGAGCGCATCGGCTTCCTCCAATGCGTGCGGATTGACCGTGATCGCGGCGTGCAACCGGTCCTCATAAGCCGCGATCCTGGCAAGGTATTGCAGCACCAGTTCGCGCGACGTGACGCGACGACCTGCGAGCGCCGCGCGCATTTGGGGAATGGACGCTTCCACCACGCTGAACGGCGCGGTCCGCGCCTGCGCGGGCGCCAGAGCCACCACCAGAATTCCCGCAAGAATTGCGTTGCGCCGCCGCATGTTCCCCTCCGCAACCAATCTATCCGCGGCCCCGATCCCGGCCAAGCCGAACGACGTAAAAGAGTTGACACGCGGAGACGCGGAGATCGCGGAGGCAGTAAAGCTGTGGCCGCGATAGTAGCTCATGCGCAGAGCTTGTCACGGCCATCTCTGCGCCTCCGCGCCTCCGCGTGATTCCTGCTTTTAAGCGGCCCCAAAATTCGTTAGCGGTCAGACGGGAGCAATGCCGTGACTTCTCTGTGCGCGAGAATCGCATCGGGAAGGCGCTGCAACGCGGCGTGATATTTTCGGCCGAATTCCCCCGCTCCATCCCCTACGGCCAACAGTGCGCGAATCTGCTTCATCAGCTCCGCTGCGTCCGTCGCTGCGTTGGGCTCTTCCGATTCCAGCAGTTCATCGATTTGCACGATCAGTTCGGAAATGCGGCGCAACCAGGCGAACTGCGGATCGCCGATGACAAGCTGCAGCATCCTTCCGGCCGGCGTTCGGCCATGCGACTCTTCATACACGGCGCGCTCGTCATCCAGCAGCAGCTTGTGCAGCCGCAACAGCGCCCCATGCAGCAACTGGAACTGCCGATGCGTGGCATCGGGCAAACCGGAGCGGTGATCCGCTGTCATGTCCGACCCCTTAAGCGGAAACACGGCAGTCTAAACCAGCCGCCGGATGCGCGTATAGTTGATGTGCAACAGGGCTGGCGTCACGCTCTAATCCAGGGGTGACCATTCCGAACAGTGCCCGAGATGAACTCCGAAACCCTTCCCGTCATCGACGTGTCGCCGTTGTTCGATACCAACGCGCCTGCGCGCGCCGCCGTGGCCGATGCGATCGGCAAGGCCTGCCGCGACACCGGATTCTTTTACGTGACCGGGCACGGCATTCCGGCCGCGCTTCTTGCGGCGCTGGACGGCGCCAGCCGCGTGTTCTTCGCGTTGCCCGATGCGGAAAAGAACGAGATCGCCATGATTCATGGCGGCCGGGCGTGGCGCGGCTATTTTCCGGTCGGCGGTGAACTCACGTCGGGCAAACCCGACCAGAAGGAAGGCCTTTATTTCGGGACCGAGCTTCCGCCCGACGATCCGCGCGTGAAGCAGCGCATGCCGCTGCACGGCGCCAACCTTTTTCCTGCCCGACCGGCGGAGTTGCGCCGGATTGTGCTGGCTTATCTCGACGCTGCAACCAGCGCCGCCCATGCGGTGATGGAAGGAATCGCCCTCAGCCTCGGGCTCGATCACGATTATTTCTTCCGCCTTTACACCCGAAACCCGACGATTCTTTTCCGCATCTTTCATTATCCCGGCGTCGCGCCTTCTTCCGCCGATTGGGGTGTCGGCGAACACACCGATTATGGTCTGCTGACGCTGCTGGCGCAGGATTCCGCCGGCGGCTTGCAGGTGAAGACCGCCCGCGGCTGGATCGATGCGCCGCCCATTCCGGGTGCGCTGATCTGCAATATCGGGGACATGCTCGACCGCCTGACCGGCGGCCTCTACCGCTCGACCCCGCATCGCGCAAGAAACGTCAGCGGCCGGGGGCGTCTGTCGTTTCCCTTCTTCTTCGATCCCGCGTTTGATGCCGTGGTGCGGCCGCTGCCGGAAGACGCATCCCGCATTGCCGATGATCGCGAAACCCGCTGGGACCGCCAGAGCGTGCACGGCTTCACCGGCACCTATGGCGATTACCTGCTGGGAAAAGTTTCGCACGTCTTCCCCAATCTCCGCCGCGAAGTCATCCCCTGATTCACTCCCCCCGCTTGCGGGGGAGTGGCGCGAGCGGAGCGAGCAACGCGCGCAGCGCCGGAGTGGGGCCTGTGCGGTCGCGCGTTTCCCGGTTTCCTTGCCGATTCCCTGCACAAGTGACATGCTCGATGCTCGCTGCGGCCATGGGAGGGAGCAATGAAGTTGAGGACAACGGCATTTGCGGTAGCGCTCGGAGCTGTCGCATTTGCAGCCGCGAGCGCACAGGCGCAGACGTCGAACAATCCCTATCACGTCGATTACAACTGGGACAAAATCCAGGGCCGCAAAATTGGCGTGGCCAGCGGGTTCAAGATGGATCCGGATGGCAAGCACCTCTGGATCATCGACCGCTGCGGCGCCAATGGCTGCGCCGATTCGGAACTCGATCCCATCATCGAAGTCACGCTCGATGGCAAAATGGTCAAAAGCTTCGGCAAAGGCCTGATCGGATTCCCGCACGGATTGTTCGTCGATAAACGCGGCGACGTCTGGGTGACCGACGGCGCGCCCGAAGGCGATCCGCGTGCGGCGGCAAGTGCAAGAAAGCACATCGGCCACACCGTGATGGAATTCAGCCCGGAAGGGAAAGTCCTGCTGACCATCGGAACGCCCGGCGTTTCCGGTGCGGATGCGACGCACATGAATGGACCCACCGGCGTGGTGGTGCAGGATGACGGCACCATCTGGGTCACCGACGGTCATGGCACCGGAACATTTTCTGGCCCGTTCAAGGACAACATGTACGCGTCCCGCGGCGGCAATAACCGGCTGATCGAATTTTCCCCCGAAGGGAAATTCATTCGACAGTGGGGCGGCGGCAAAGGATCGGAGGGAAGCCAGCCGCTGCAATTCAACGATCCGCATGACATCGAACTCGATCCCGCGACCGGCAACATGTACATCGCCGATCGCGGCAATCAGCGCGTCCAGGTGCTCGACAAACACGGGAACTTCATCACGCGCTGGACCCAGTTCGGCAAGCCGAGCGCGATCGCCATCGACAAAAAGGGCCACATCTATGTCGCCGATGGCATGTCCAACGAACGCTGGAATCCCGGTTGGGAACGCGGCATTCGCGTCGGCGACATCAAGACGGGATGGGTGAAGGCGTTCATCCCGGATGAAATGCAGATCGCGGTCGGCAATGGGGCCGCGGGGACCGAATTTCTGGGGGTTGATCCGGAAGGCGACATTTATTCCGGCGGTGCAGGCATCAAGGGCATGGTCGTCCACAACCCCTTCCGCCCCCTCGACTGACCGCGGCCAATTAGTTCCACTGTAATACAGTAATGTCATCCCGGAAATCCCGAAGGGATTATCCGGGACCTACCAGGAATTCTGCATCAGGCGGTCGGCTGAGCCCCGCATCGCCCGCGCGTTCCGCGCTTCTTGCGGGATGACATTTTTTCGTGGCGCCGAGTTTGCCCGACCCAATCCTCACACCTTAAAACTTCTCCGTCCACGGACGGAGCTCCATCTCCCAGGTCCAGGTGGAGCGCGGCTGGCGCAGCACGTGGAGATAAT
>JANWHR010000039.1 GCA_025450355.1 Micropepsaceae bacterium | reverse complement strand
TAGCCGCGGAGAGATCAGAACCTCGAATTCATCCGTAACCTGCAGATTGCCGGATGCGAGTTTGACAGCGCCGATCTGGACAATCTCCCTGAACTCGCCGGGACGGCGCCAATCCTGCTGTACCGATTCTTCCCAGGCCGTAAACTCGAGATCGAAAATAACCGGGCCGGGGCGCGTTTTACGCATCAAACTCACATGGGCATTCGGGAGAATTCGCTTTTCGCCAGGCTTCTATGGAATGAATTGTAGAGGCTGGCAACCGTCCGTTCCGGTGCGCGCTGCACCATCCTTCAACCCATTGACCAGAACGGGAAGGTTGACTACTGGCCAAAAAGTCCGCGCCGTGCAGGGTTACGGAAGCAGGAAAGACCCTAGAACTGTAAGGATGTATTTTGTTCCGGGCTGCTGACAACGATCCGCGTTACGCCAGGCGTCTCGCCATTATCGTGCCGTATCGCGACCGGGCGGATCATCTGGGCAAGTTCCTCCCGCATGTCACGGCATATTTCCAGCAGGATAAGCTCGACCGGAACATCCGGTTCTCGATCCATGTTATCGAGCAGATTGGCAACGACCCGTTCAATCGCGGCAGGGTTAAAAATTGCGGATTTGCGCTCGTGAAGCACGCTCACGACTATGTCTGCTTCCACGACGTCGATTATCTTCCGCTATGGGCAGATTACTCATGGTCGCAATCGCCCGCGCGCCTGATCTGGCACGGCCTCACTCTCGGCGAGGATTGGGAAAATTTCTTCGGCGGTGTGGTGCTGTTCGACAAAGACGCATTTGAGCGGGTCAACGGCTATCCGAATTGCTATTGGGGCTGGGGCCTGGAAGACCATGAATTGGGAGAGCGCTGCAAGCTTGCCGGCCTCGACTTCGAGCGGCGCGATGGCACCTACATGGCGTTGCCACATAAACATGCCGGCTTCTCGGCGCCAGGCGTTTTGACTGAGGAAGCGCGCCGCAACGGCGCGGTGTTCAGGGGACGTCAGGGCAACATCGCTGCGCTGCTGGAGTCAGATGGGCTGAACTCGCTCGCATTCAACGTCGTGGAAAAGCGCCCGCTCTCGGCGCAGGGGCAGATAATCCCGCATTCGTTCCATTACTTCGTTGATCTCGGGGCGCTTCCATGACCCTGACCCAAGCCTACCATTTTTATCAGAAGGGGCTCATCGACGAGGCGGCGGCCAGCTGCCGAAATGTCCTCGCGTCCAACCCGGAAAATTGTGACGCTTTGCATCTGTTGGCGATTGTCGAAGCGCGGAAAAATAATGCGGAAACTGCCCTGGATTTGATCGGCCGCGCGATCGCAATCCGCGGAAATGATCCTCGCTTCCACCTGAACCGAAGCCTTGTGCTGCAACAGGTGAACTGCCTGGATGAAGCGCTCGCCAGCTGTGACGCTGCGCTCAAACATGATCCAAACTATGTTCGCGCGCTCAACAACCGGGGCGTCATTCTTCACCGGCTTGGACTCAATGCGGAAGCGATTGCCAGTTATGACCGCGCATTGTCCATCGACCCGCAATTTGCCGCCGGCCACAACAATCGCGGTCTCACGCTCCAGGCGATGGGTCTGCCCGACGATGCGCTGGCCAGTTACGCCTCTGCGATCCGCTGCGATTCACGCTATGCCGAAGCGTTGCTCAATCGCGGCGCCTTGCTGCACGCAGCCGGTCATACCGCCGATGCCTTGACGGATTATGATGCGGCCATCCTGCTCCAACCGCAGCTTGCCGAGGCCCACAACAATCGGGGCGTTGCCCTTCGGCATTTGAACCGGTTTCCGGAAGCGCTGGCCAGTTTTGACGCGGCGATCGCTGCGAAACCGGATTATGCCCAAGCCCTCAACAGCCGCGGTTTCATTCTGCACAAACTTGGTCGGTTCCCGGAGGCAATCGAAAGTTACCAGCGCGCGTTGGCCATCGCGCCGGACTTCACCGAAGCCCTTAACAATTTGGGCGTGACGCTCCACAGGGTAAACCGCTTCGAGGACGCGCTGTGCGTCTATGATCGCGCGCTGACCATCGACCCGGCATCGGGCGCGGCGCTTTGCAACCGCGGGCAGGTCTTGCTGGTCCGGGGCGAAATTCCCGAAGCGATCGAGTGCCTCAGGCGCGCATCTGAAGTTGCCGATGACGCATCGATCCATTCTGCGCTCATCTTCGGATTGAACTTCGACCCGTCCGTATCCGCGACGGCAAAACAACTGGAGCGTTCCACCTGGTGGCGACGGCATGGCCTGCCACTCGCAGGTTCGATCGCGGCCCACGCCAATCAACCCGATCCCGACCGCCGGCTGCGCGTGGGATATGTCTCAGGTTATTTCCGGCGTCACGCTTCGGCCTATGGTTTTGGCGGTGTGCTGATGAATCATGACCACAGCCTGTTTGACGTGGTTTGCTATTCGGATACCGTTATCAACGACGACCTCACCGCTGCGCTGCGCGAGAAAGCAGACCTGTGGCGCGATACTTGCGCGGTTCCCGATGAGAAGTTGGCAGAACTGATCCGGGGCGACCGGATCGACATACTGGTTGACCTCGTGGGACATATGGCAGGCAATCGCCTGTTGGCCTTCGCGCGCAAACCCGCGCCTGTGCAGATGACGGGTTGGGGAGAACCCACCGGTACCGGAATGCCGGTCATGGATTATCTGCTGGCGGACGGAACACTGGTGCCGGAATGGGAGGAGAAGCTTCTGGCCGAAGGTCTGATACAATTGCCCAATTTTTTGGGGTACTGGATGCCTGATTCTTTGCCATCCGCGGACCGCTTACCCGCGCAGGACAGGGGCTACGTCACCTTCGGTTCATTCAACCGGCTCGAAAAACTTTCAGGCACGATATTGTTAACCTGGGCGAGGTTGTTGAAGAAAGTGGAACGGGCGCGGCTTGTCCTCAAGGACAGGGCGTTCGAAAACGCGGCACAGCGAGGCAGGGTTCAGAGTTTCTTTGCCGATGAGGGCGTCGCGCCAAATCGTCTGGAGCTGGTTTCGGAATCTGACAGGGCGGCACATTTTGCCATGTACGGACAAATCGACATCGCATTGGATCCATTCCCGCACAGCGGCGGTATGACGACGCTGGATGCGTTGTGGATGGGTGTTCCCGTGGTCACAAGTTGGGGTCAGACGATCGCGTCGCGCCTTGCCGCCACGAGCCTTTCGGCCCTGGGCCTGAACAGCTTTGTCGCTCGGGATCTCTCAGAATATGTCGATGTTGCCGTCGCGAAAGCCTCCAACCTCGAAAGCCTTGGAGAACTGCGGCCGCAATTGCAACGGCTGGTCGCCGGGTCGGAATTTGGCGATGGGCTGCGCTATTGCCGGGCCGTCGAACAGAACTACCGCGCCGTTTGGCGGCAGTGGTGCCGCGCGCAGGCAATCGGATGACAAGCGCAATTCCCGCCGAAGAACGGCAGCCGGCGGTCGCGGACAGCAGCCGCAACGAAGCCGCAGCAGCCGCGGCTCTGGTTTCCGTCAGCACACACCTGCTTGGAACTGACGATCCGGCCCTGGCCGGTTTCTCTGCCGCTTTCACGCGCTACGCCTCGCCGGAAGACTTGCTGCACTACACGGGGAATGAATTCGCCGCTCTGCTTCGGCGCATCTTTGCGAAAGTCCGGCAGAGGAAAGCCGGTGAATCCCTGATTGAGTTTTTCGATTCCGTGGTGGACCCGCAATTGAAGCGTGGCGAAACGGTGCTCCTCGCCGTCAATGACGATATGCCGTTTCTTTATGATTCATGCATGGCCGAAATCCGGGCCCAGGGGCGGCGCGTACTGGCTGGTTTTCACCCGGTCATGCGCGGCTTCCGGGACGATGCGACGCCGGCAAAGCAGAGCGTCATCGTGGTGGCGCTCGGCGGGATGCTGGACGAGACCTCCGCCGGGCGGCTGCACGCCGCGCTCATGCATGTGTTCGCCGACGTGGCCGCCGCGGTGCGCGATTGGCAAGCGATGCTGGCACGGCTCGCGGAAAGCCGTGAGGCATTGATTAAAAATCCGCCACGCATCCCCACCGCCGAAATCGACGAAAACGTCGCGTTCCTCGACTGGCTCAGGGATAATCATTTCACCTTCCTGGGGTGCCGCGATTATCGTCTTTCACGCGACACCGATGCACGGCTCAACGGAATCGCGTCCAGCGGGCTTGGCGTTCTGTCCGATCCTTCACGACGCGTGCTTCGTTCGGGCAACGAAAGCTCCGATCTGGGTCCGGCCGCGCGCGAATTCCTCAATCTCCCAGCCCCTCTCATCATTGCAAAATCCGGCCGGCGCTCCACCGTGCACCGACGCGTGCCGATGGACTACGTCGGGATCAAGAGCTTCGGGCCCAATGGACAACTCACCGGCGAGCGGCGCTTTGTCGGGCTGTTCACGTCGGTGGCCTATCATCAGTTACCCGCTGAAATTCCACTGCTTCGCCGCAAAACTGCGCATGTCATGGCCGGGTCGGGTTTGTTGCCGGCCAGTCACGATGGCAAGGCTGTGCAACATATCCTCGACACCTTCCCCCGCGACGAGTTGTTCCAGATCTCGGAAGACGAATTGCTGGCGACCGTCCTGGGCATTCTGAATCTGGGCGAGCGCCCCAAGGTCCGGCTTTTTCTGCGCTTTGATCGTTTCGACCGTTATGTTTCGGCGCTGGTCTTCATCCCGCGCGAGCGCTACAGCGGTACTGTCCGCCAGAATGTGCATGCAATTCTCGCCAGCGCCTTCGACGGCCGGATGTCTGCCGCCACACCAATGCTCGACGATGAGGCGCTTGCGCGGGTGCATTACATCGTCGGACGCAATCCCGGACCGCGGCCCGGCGTTGATCCCAGGGAACTGGAATCGCGAATTCACGCGGCCGTACGGACCTGGGAGGACGATTTTGCCGATGCGGTCGCGGAGCAATATGGCGACACTTCCGCCGAAATCCTGAGACGCTACGGCGCTGCTTTTCCCGCCAGCTATCGTGACCGCTTCCCGGCGCCGGATGCGGCGAGGGACATCGCCATCATCGAGCAGGTGTTGAACGGCGGAGCCGCGGCGGCCGGCGCGACAGCGCAGGTCTATGCCCGCGACAGCGATCCACGCGATCTGCTGCGGGTCAGACTGTTCGTGAAGGACGATTTTATCCCGCTCTCCGACTGCCTTCCCGTGTTCGAAAACCTGGGGCTGAAAGTCATCGCGGAGGCGGCATTCGCGCTTCATCCTGCCGCCGCTAGGGAGGCGCAGCGCGTCTCGCTGCAGGATTTCGTCATGACCCATCCGGGGGCTGGTTCGGTCGCGAATTTCGCATCGCTGCTTCAGGATGCGTTTCACGCCGTCTGGGCCGGTGCCGCGGAATCGGATGGATTCAACCGCCTGGTCCTCGCGGCGCAGTTGCCGTGGCGGGATGCTGCGGTGCTGCGCGCTCTGGCCAAATATCTCCGCCAGGCCGGACTGACCTTCAGTCAGCGGTATATGGAGGCCGCGCTCGATAAAAACCCGTCCATCGCGGCCATGCTGGTGCGGCTGTTCCATACACTGCATGACCCGCAGGCGTTTGGCTCCAATGAGGAGCGCAAGCGGGCTGCCGGGCAAATTCGCGAAGACATGGCAAGCGCGCTCAACCGCGTTCCTTCGGCGGATGAAGACCGCATCATCCGCGCGTTTGCTTCAGTGATTGACGCCACGCTGCGAACCAATTTTTTCCAGCACGACCCCGCGGGCAATCCGCCGGGCCAAATTGTCTTCAAACTGGAAAGCCATCGCGTGCCCGTGCTGCCGTCGCCAAAGCCGCTTTACGAAATCTTTGTATATGCGCCGGAGGTGGAGGGCGTGCATCTCCGGTTTGGAAAGATTGCCCGCGGCGGCATCCGCTGGTCGGATCGGGCGGAGGACTTCCGTTCCGAAGTCCTCGGCCTTGGCAAGGCGCAACAGGTGAAAAACGCCGTCATCGTTCCGGTCGGCGCAAAGGGCGGTTTTTTTCCCAAGCGCATTCCGGCCGGTGCTTCGCGCGAGGTGACGCAAAATCTCGGTGTGGAAGCCTACCGGCTATTTATCGGAGCGCTGCTGGATGTGACGGACAATATCGCCCCGGATGGACAAAGCGTGGCTCCCGATCGCGTGTTGCGCCTGGATGGCGACGACCCCTATCTCGTGGTCGCCGCGGACAAGGGCACGGCGAGTTTTTCAGATATCGCCAATGGGATCGCACTGGGTCGCGGGTTCTGGCTCGGCGATGCGTTCGCGTCCGGCGGCAGCGAGGGGTATGACCACAAAAAAATGGGGATCACCGCCCGCGGCGCCTGGGAAGGAATCCGCCGTCATTTTCGTGAAATGGGCCGCGACATCCAGAGCGAGTCCTTCACCTGCATAGGCATTGGCGACATGTCGGGCGACGTGTTCGGAAACGGCATGCTCTGTTCGAAACAGACGAAGCTGATTGCCGCATTTGACCACCGCCACATCTTCTTCGATCCGGCGCCCGATCCAGCAGTTTCCTGGAATGAAAGAAGGCGTCTGTTCGATCTGCCGCGGTCATCCTGGGCCGACTATGACGGCAGGCTGATCTCGCCCGGCGGCGGTGTTTTCCCGCGCAGTGCGAAAGAAATTCCGCTGAACGAAGCCCTGCGCGCCGTGACCGGCATTGCGAAAGACCACGCGTCCCCTGAGGAGATCATGCGGGCTCTGCTCACCGCGCCCGTGGATTTGCTTTATTTTGGCGGTATCGGCACGTTCATAAAGGCCTCACGGCAGACAAACGCCGACGCGGCGAACCGCGACAACGATCGGATCCGGGTCGATGGGCGCGAGGTTCGCGCGCTTGTCATCGGTGAAGGCGCCAATCTCGGCGTCACACAATTGGGCCGGGTCGAATATGCACGGGCGGGCGGCCCATTGCATGGGGGAGGCCGCATCAACACCGACGCGATCGACAACTCGGCCGGCGTGGACACCTCCGACCATGAGGTGAATATCAAAATCCTCTTCAGCGGGCCTTTGCGCCGAAGGGAGATTTCGCACTCCGAACGGCTTGGCATGCTTACCGCAATGACCGATGACATCGCCCGCCAGGTCCTGACCGACAATTACGACCAGACGCTGGCGCTTTCGGTGGCGGAGCTGCGCGCCGCGCGTGATCTCGATGCCGCGGGCCGGTTCATGCGCGAACTGGAACGCAGAGGCGTGCTGGATCGCGGCGTGGAAAACCTTCCGCCTGATGACGAATTACGCCGGCTGGCGCGCGACGGGCGCGGCCTGACGCGGCCGGAACTGGCAGTGTTGCTCGCTTACGCGAAGCTCGACCTGTCGCATTCGGTGTCGGAAAGCCCCCTGCCTTCGGACAGCTATTTCGATTCCTGGCTCGCGGGTTATTTTCCGCCGCTGGCCGCCCGCGCGTTCCCCGCTGAACTCAACCGGCACCCGCTGGAGCGCGCGATCATCTCGACGCAACTTGCCAACCGAACGGTCAATCTCGCAGGGCCGCTGTTTGCGCACCGGATGCGCGAGCTGTCGAATGCGCCGCTGTGGAGCGCAGCGCGCGCGTTCGTGCTCGCGGACGGGGTCTTTGAGCTCTCGTCCCTGAAGCAGCGGGTGTGCAACCTGGACCTGAAGATTCCCGCTGCAATGCAGAATGAAATCGTCGCCGGGATCACGGAGTTGCTGCGGCGCCTTGGGCTATGGTTCATCGTACAGTTGCCGGACGCGCCCCTTGCCGCCACCATTGAGACATGGTGCGGCGGATTTGCCGCGTTGAAAGGCCGATTCTCCACCCTGATTTCGGCCGTCGAGAAGCAGGCCGTGGAACCGCGGATTGCCGAACTCCGGCAGGCGGGCGTGTCCGGCGATCTGGCGGACGATGTTGCGATTCTGCCGCTGCTCAGCGCCGTTCCGGAAATCATTCTGCTTTCTCAAGAGCAGCAGATTCCATCCGAGGCAGCGGCCCGGGTGTTTTTCGCGACCGGCGCCGCCACCGGGCTCGACCGGCTGCGCGCGCTGACGGCCACAATCCCGGCGGCCGATCATTGGGACCGGCTTGCGCTGCGCCGGATCACCGATGATCTGTATTCCGCGCAACGGTTGATGGCCTGCGAAGCACTGGCCAATGACCCCGCCGCGGATGCCGGGGCCGTCGAACGTTGGCGCAGTGCGCGAAAGGATGAAATCGACCGTACCCTGAGCTTTCTCGCGGAACTGGAACGGGCAGGCGCCGCGAGCGTTGCGAAGCTCGCGCTCGCGAACAGCCAGATTCAGAAACTCGCCGCTTCCGGGATTACAGCGAAACCGTCACCATGACCGGAACGTGGTCCGAAGGACGATTCCAGCTTCGGGCTTCCTTGAGAATGCCATGCCCGGAGACACAGCCGCGCAAACCGCGGCTGACCCAGACGTGGTCGAGTCTTCGCCCACGATCGGAAGTGTCCCACTCCCGCGCGCGATAGCTCCACCAGGAGAAGATTTTCTCCGCCTGCGGAACGAAGTTGCGGGTCACATCGGTCCATTCAAAGGATTCCCGCGCGGCCGAAAGCAACCCGGTTTCGACCGGCGTGTGGCTGACGATGCCGAGCAACTGCCTGTGATTCCAGACGTCATTCTCCAGCGGCGCGACGTTCAGGTCACCCACCAGCACCAACGGGTCATCCCTGCTCTTGCCGAGCTTGTGAAAACAGCCGTCCATCTCGCGCAGGAAAGCCAGTTTGTGGGCGAACTTCGGATTCTCATCCGCATCCGGAATATCGCCACCGGCCGGAACGTAGAAATTATGGATTTCAGGGCCCTGTTCCAGAACCGCACTGACGTGCCGGCTGTCGCCCATGTCACAAAAGCCCATGGCGTGCGTCGCACGAAACGGCAGGCGGGAAAGAATCGCCACGCCGTGATAGCCCTTCTGGCCGTTGATCGCCTGGTGGTGATAACCCAGCGCACGCAACGCCTCGCGCGGGAAGAGTTCGTCCACGACTTTCGTTTCCTGGAGGCAAAGCACATCCGGTTCATAAGCGGCGGTAAATTTCGCCACCAGATCCAGCCGCAGCCGCACGGAATTTATGTTCCAGGTCGCGATTTTCACAGACGTCATGCGCGCGGACTCTCAACGTGGCGCACGGCCTCCAGAGGCCAGCGGTCCCTTGGCGGCGCATCCAGACCGTCGGTCAGGCCGGCGGCGAGCCGCTCGACGCCCGCCCAGGCGACCATCGCGCCATTGTCGGTGCAATATTCGATGGGCGGCACCGAGAGCACGAAATTCTCCCCGGCAGCAACAGCGGCGAGGGTATCGCGGATTGCGCAATTCGCCGCCACACCGCCGGCCGCAACGAAATGGAATGGTCCACTTCCGTCATGGCTTTTGCGAAAGCGCCGCATCGCATTGCGCACGCGATCCGACAGCACTTCGACAATCGCTGCCTGCACCGACGCTGCCATGTCGGCCTTAGCCTGTCCATCCAGCGGCGAATGGTTCGCAACCGTTTGGCGAACTGCCGTCTTCAGCCCGGAAAAGGAAAAATCCGATCCGTCACGGCCGAGCATTGGCCGGGGTAGCGCGTAGCGCTTCGGATTTCCCCGCTTTGCCCAGCGTTCGATCTCGGGGCCTCCGGGATAGGGAAGCCCCAGCAGCTTTGCGGTTTTGTCGAAGCACTCGCCCACAGCGTCGTCAATGGTTGCACCATAGCGTCTGTATTCACCCAGACGCTCCGCCGCGAGAATCTGGCAATGGCCACCCGAAATCAGCAGCAGCAAAAAGGGAAATTCGAGCTTCGCGCAAAGCCGGGCGGAAAGCGCATGCGCCTCCAGATGATTGATCGCAATCAGCGGCTTCGCCGCAGCCATCGCCAGCGCCTTGGCCGACATCAGGCCCACGATTACCGCGCCGATCAGCCCGGGACCCGCAGTCGCCGCAACCGCATCGACCGCTGCGAGTTCGATGGCAGCTTCCGCGAGAGCAGTCCCGATGATGCCATCGAGCAGCTCGGCATGCGCGCGTGCCGCGATTTCCGGCACGACCCCGCCATACGGGCTGTGTTCGGAAATCTGCGAATAGGTGACGTTGGAAAGAATTTCGCCGGGCCCGGGCGGAAATCCGCGGACCACCGCGGCGGCCGTTTCGTCGCAACTGGTTTCCAATCCCAGCACAAGCAATGGTTTTCGCCACATGGCGTCCATCTATGGTATGCCGGACGGCATGTCCAATTCACCGTCACGAAATACATGTCTGCGGTGATCCGGCTCGCCACGCGGGGTTCACCACTCGCACTGGCTCAGGCCAATCTGGTCCGATTGGCACTGGCGGACGCCCACGGCTGGGATCCGGCGGAGCTCGACGAGATCTGCCCCATCGAAGTGTTCCGGACCAGCGGAGACCGCATTCAGGACCGGCCACTGATCGAAGCCGGTGGGAAGGGCCTGTTTGTCAAGGAGATCGAAGACGCACTGCTTCAGGACGAAGCGGACATCGCGGTTCATTCGATGAAAGACATGCCTGCGGAGCAGCCGGAGGGGCTGACTATTGCCGCCGTGCTGCCCCGCGAAGAACCATTCGATGTTTTCCTCGCTCGCGACGGCGCCCCGTTTGACAAGCTGCCAGAGAATGCGCGGCTCGGCACCAGCTCCGTCCGCCGTCAGGCTCAGGCCTTGCGGCTGCGCCCGGACCTGAAAGTCGTAGCGTTGCGGGGAAATGTGGAAACGAGACTGCTGAAGCTTGGGCGCGGCGAAGCCGACGCCATCATTCTCGCCCGGGCAGGTTTGATCCGGCTAAATCTGGCGCTGCCGGATAGCGAGTTGCTGTCCGGCGATGAGTGGCTGCCTGCGCTTTGTCAGGGAATTGTCGGCATTGAGAGC
>JANWHR010000038.1 GCA_025450355.1 Micropepsaceae bacterium | reverse complement strand
CGCACATCCGCGACTCCGGGAAGAATCCCGACCTCGTGCCCGTTCGGCGCGGTCACGGTCATATCGGGTTTGGGCACCGCCTGGCCGCGCGCCGACAACTGCTTGATCGCCGCGGCGAAGGGCAGATTGCTGACGGGCGCCTGGTCGTAGCTGACCCTGTCGTTGGAAAACATCCAGCCGCGATACCAGGGGTGATAATTGCGGTCCACCACCTGGCCGTCTTTGATCACCGTGTCGATCTTGCGCATGTTGAGAATGTCCGCCGCCGGATTGGCGGTGACGATCACCATGTCGGCCAGCTTGCCCGTTTCGATCGTGCCGAGATCGTTCAGGTGATAGTGCTGGGCCGGCCATTTGGTGACCGACTGAATGATCTTCATTGGCGGCACATGCGCGTCTTCCTGGAAGACAGCCATTTCCTGCAGCACGCCAAATCCCGGCGCCGATTGTGAATCATCCATCGAGGGTAGCGCATGACCGCCGGCGGCGATCAGGTCGCCAATGAATTTGGCATGGTTTTTGTAGCCGCAGGAGCGGATCGAAATCTGATCGGGCGTCAGATATTCCTCCGGCGATTTGACGTTATCCATCAGGTCCTGAACGGCATATTCGGGATAATAGGTGCGCAGGGCCGGATCGGCGAAAATCTCGCGATCCTCCTGCTGAATGCGTTTCCAGCTTGAGGCGAATCCGCGATCGGCCGCGATCAGGTTCGGCACCAGCGCCGTGTTGTGCGCGGCGAGAAAGGCGACCATGTCCTTTTCCCTTGCCGGGTCCATGTCGCAATAGACATCCGGCGGCAGACCGACGTAGTCCTTCCACTTCTCCGGGTCTTTGTTCATCTCGACGCCGACCAGGCCGCTGTGCAGCATGACATCGGCGCCGGCGAGCACGCAGGACCTGGCACGTGTCTGCGGGCCGACGCAGCGCATTACAACGCCCTTGCCCGCCTTGTGACCTTCATCGGCATAGGCTGCAAAGACTTCGGGCGGAGCGGCGCCATCCTGCGTGCCGAGCACATCGGCGCCCATGGCCAGAATCGCCTTCGCACGCGCGCGGGCTTCCTCGGGTGTTTTCAGGACCCGCCCGCCGGGATCGGCCGTGGTCTGGAACAGCCGCGGACCGGGATAAATACCGTGATTGATGGCGTCGCGCTGGGCGAGGCCTTCCTCACCCCGGCCCGCATTGTTCACCGCCGAAGTCACGCCGTAATGCAGATAGGCCTCGCCAAACATCCAGTTGCCGAGCCCCATGGAATCGATCATTCCGGGCGTGATGTATTTTCCGGCCGCGTTGATCACGGTAGCGCCCGCCGGAATCTGCACCTGACCCGCGCGTCCCACCGCGGTGATGCGATTGCCGGTCACGACGATGACCGAATTCGGAACTGGCGCGCCGCCGTTGCCGTCGATCAGCGTTCCACCCTGAATCACCAGCACCTGCGGCTGACCCTGCGCATGGGCCGCCCAGCCAAAGGCCAGCGCCGCGGCCGCCGCAGCCGCCATTCCGAGCAATCTGGTTTTCAGCCTGGTCTTCCTCATCTCATCCCTCCTCCAACAAGGCGGCCAGCGGCCGCATGATCTGTTCCCCCTTTATACGAAAAATAAGAGGCGTCAGGAACGCGACCGGAGAGGCTTATTCCATGTCAAATTTACTCACGCGGAGCCGCAGAGATCGCGGAGATGACTGTGGCCGCGGGAAGACCGGAGAGATAAACGAAAGCGGCGTATTGTGAAGAGCTCTCAACCGAAAACGCAACAAACTCCGCGCTCCGCGTCTCCACGTGAATCAACTACTTTTTCAAAAGTCGGGGGTGTCCTGGTGCGGGATGTCGCCGAACGCGCTCCCTTCGCCGAAGCTCCGGTCGTTTTCGGCGCACGCAACTTCGTCGAAGCCATCGCGGCTGGGACGGTAAACCACCATGCCCTTCCATGGCATGGTGAACGCGCCCGGATCTTCCACCGTGAACACGACCTCGAGCCCCTTGCCCCGCCGGTCCTGAATGAGGCGATAGCGTTCGGTGACGTGGATTTTATCCGTGTGCGGAGTGCCGAAGGGATCGACCACCGACATCCGCTTCGCCGCCTGCCCGACCGTATCCACCACCAGCGTATCGCCTTCGTAGTGGCCCACGGAATCGCCATACCAGGACAGCTCCGGATGCGCCGGATGCGTGCGGCCGAGGAAAATTTCGCGCAGCTGATGGTCGCGCTGGTAGATGATCGTGATTTTGTCCTTCTGCTGCAGAAATTCGACCGGCTCGCGCAGATTGAGCACTTCCGGGACCCCTGACGGCCAACAGGTGCCATGCGCGGTCGGGACATAGCGGTCCTGCAATTCCGATTCGGCGTTCTTCTTCACCACCTCTTTGACCCAGGGCTGCAGAATGGGGCTGTTGTAATCGCCAACCACCTCGTCCGGATTATTGCCTTCCAGAAAGGCCACAGGCTTGCCCGCGCCGTCGCCGGGAACCGGGAAAAACATCGAGCCGTAGCGCACGCGGGGAAATGTCTTCGCGTTGATCCGCTGATCGGTGCTGTCCGGAACATTGGCGCGCGCCCAGACGCCGGAAAAATCCGGCATACCGGCGCTGTTGTGTTCATCCTGAGCCTGCGCCGCTGCGCCCGCACACGCACCGGCAAGGCAAATCACCGCAAGGCGCAGGGTCCAACTCTTCATGTCTCGCTCCGCCACCGAAACTGCAGGTGTTGAGCTACAATGCGGAAACCTGCGCCGCAAGCACTTACCCCGATCGCGCGCCGGTGTTGATAAGGCATAGCCAGAGTCGCTGATCCGCTCCGGCCCGCTCCCGTTACCCGCAAACGTTCCTGCAAATCTGCGCGTGGTTTGGAACGCCTGGTTCGCCAATGCGATTAGGAACATGTCGGGTTTCAGGGGTCCTCGCATGAGCAAGACGGTCGGCGATTTTGTTTGGGAACGGCTCTCAGCCTGGGGCGTAAAGCGCATCTTCGGTTTCCCCGGTGATGGCATCAACGGGCTGATGGGCGCACTGGAACGCGCCAGTGAGCGGTTCGATTTCGTCCAGGTGCGGCACGAAGAGATGGCCGCGTTCATGGCCTGCGCCCATGCGAAATTCACTGGTGATCTGGGAGTTTGCATCGCCACCTCTGGTCCGGGCGCCATCCATCTGCTGAACGGACTGTACGACGCGCGGATGGACCACCAGCCCGTGCTTGCGATTGTCGGCCAGCAGGCGCGCACGGCTTTGGGTGCGGAATATCAGCAGGAAGTGGACCTGGTCTCGCTGTTCAAGGATGTTGCCTGTGAATTCGTTCAGATGGCGACGACGCCTGCCCAGGTTCGCCAATTGATCGACCGCGGAATCCGCATCGCGAGGGCCGAACGAACCGTCACCTGCGTCATCATTCCCAAGGATGTTCAGGAGATGAAGGCGGTCGAATCTCCGCCCCAGATGCACGGCGCCGTGTGGACCGGCATCGGCTATAGCGCGCCTGAGATTTTGCCCGCCAAAGCCGATCTTGAACGCGCGGCACGGATTCTGAACGCCGGGAAAAAGGTCGCAATCCTCGCCGGCGCAGGCGCGCTGCATGCGACCGATGAACTGATGCAGGTCGCGGAAAAACTCGGTGCGGGGGTGGCCAAGGCGCTGCTCGGCAAAGCCTGCCTGCCCGACGACCTGCCCTACTGCACGGGTTCGATCGGTCTGCTTGGCACGCGTCCAAGTTACGAACTGATGATGGGCTGCGACACGCTGTTCATGATCGGGTCGCGCTTTCCCTATATCGAGTTCCTGCCGCCGGAAAATCAGGCAAAAGGCGTGCAGATCGACATCGATCCGCGCATGGTCAGCATGCGCTATCCCATGGAAGTCAATCTGATCGGCGATTCCGCCGCCACCTTGCGCGCGCTGCTGCCGCTACTGGAACAGAAGCAGGATCGCACCTGGCGCGAAAAGATCGAAAAGAGCATCGAGCGCTGGTGGAAAGTGCTGGAAAAGCACGCCATGACCGACGGGCAGCCGCTCAATCCGCAGCGCGTATTCTGGGAACTGTCGCCGCTGCTGCCGGAAAATACCATCATCGCCTGTGATACCGGTTCGGCCACGAACTGGTTCGCGCGGGACATCAAAATCCGCCGCGGCATGATGGCCTCCGTTTCCGGGTCGCTGGCCACCATGGGGCCGGGCATGCCCTATGCCATTGCGGCCAAATTCGCCTATCCGGAGCGCATGGTGCTCGCCATTGTCGGCGATGGCGCCATGCAGATGAACGGCATGAACGGCCTTATCACCATCGCCAAATACTGGAAGAAATGGTCCGACCCGCGGCTTGTCGTGCTGGTGCTCAACAATCGTGATCTCAATCAGGTCACCTGGGAGCTGCGCGCCCAAAGCGGTGATCCGAAATTCGAGGCCGCGCAGGATGTGCCCGATGTCCGTTTTTCCAGCTATGCCGAACTGCTCGGGCTGAAGGGCATATTCGTCGATCATCCCGATCATGTCGCTGACGCCTGGCGGGAGGCTTTTGCGGCAGACCGTCCGGTTGTGCTCGAAGCCTATACCGATCCGGAGATTCCGCCCCTTCCACCGCACATCACGCTGAAAAATGCCAAAGCCTTCAGCACGACGCTGATCAAGGGAGACCCGGGCGAGGTGCGGATCATTGCCGATTCCGCCAAAGAGATTCTCGAAGACATCTTCACGCGGTAAGCCGGCATGTTGCAACGCGAACATAATCCCGCCTCTCCTTCCCGGTTCACGGAGGAAGTGTCGCGCCAATACGCGACGGAGGGCATTGCTCGCGCTGCGCCGTTGACGCTTCCGCCGCAACCGCCGTTGCCCGAAGCAAAGGCCGCCCGAAAAATTGGCGCTGCCGTTCTGATCGGCGCCGTCACCGCTCTCGCCGGACTTGCGCTCTGGCGGGCGCTTGGCCGGACCGCCACGCAACAGCCTGCGGAAGCACATCAGCGCGCGGCACAGCGGCTGAACGCATCGGCAGCCATTCTGTCGTTCAGCGTGTTCGCCGACAGCGCCATGGAACATTACCGCGGCGCCTTTCAGAACCCCGCGATGTATGTCGCGCCGCTGACTTCGGGGGCGCTGCTGGCGAGCAGCGCCCATGCCGCATTCCGGCCTGAACGGCTCGGCTTCGCCGGCAAATCGCTTTGCGCCTTTGCGCTGGCGATCGGCACAGCCGGATTTGGCTTTCACCTCTATAACCTCACAAAGCGCGAAGGCGGCATCGACTGGCTGAATCTGTTTTATGGCGCGCCGATTGGCGCGCCTTTCGCGCTGGCGCTTGCCGGCCTCACGGGACTGGCGGCGTCCAGGCTGGTGGGCCAAACCGGCGCAACGCCGGTATTCTTCGGTGAGCCGGCGGGTCGCGCGATCGCCGCTGCATCGGCCGCGGCCCTGATCGGGACCGCCGGCGAAGCTTCCCTGATGCATTTTCGCGGCGCCTTCCATGACCCGTTCATGTTTGCCCCCGTGACGATTCCGGTTGTCTCGGCGGCAGGGCTCGCGGCAACCCTGTTCCGTCCACGGATGATTGCCACCGCGCGCAGGTTGCTGCAGGCGACCGTTGCACTGGGCCTCGCCGGGGTTGGCTTTCACCTCTACGGCATCAGCCGCAACATGGGTGGATTCGGCAATCTGAGCCAGAATCTGCTGAACGGGCCGCCCCTGCCGGCGCCGCCCTCGTTTACGGGCGTTGCGCTTGCCGGACTGGCGGGCCTGGAATTGCTGGACGCATGAGCGGCGAATTCCAATCTCGCTTTCCCGGCTACAACGTCCTGGACAAATGGGATTCGCCGTCCTGGAACGAGCAGACCCGCAGAGTAATCAAGGATCGGCTGGAAAATGTGCCGGAGCGCCGCTTTTTCAGCGAGCAGGAATGGACCACGCTGCACGCGATCTGCGCGCGCCTGATTCCGCAGCCCGACCGGGCGGACGCACCGGTCCCGATCGTCCCCTTCATCGACAAAAAACTGCACAACAATGAGGGCGACGGCTACCGGTTCGAAACCATGCCGCCGATGCGCGAAGCCTGGCAACGCGGCATCGCGGCAGTCGATGCGGAATGCCGGGTTCGCCACGGCACGGCCTTCGCCGAACTCCCGGACAATCTGAAAGACGCAACTCTTCGCGCCATCCAGCATGGTGATGTGCGCAGCGAAACCTGGCGCGATCTGCCGGCGAAAAAATTCTTCGAAATCATGCTGCGGCAGATCGTCAGTATCTATTACGCCCATCCGGCCGCGTGGACCGAGATCGGCTTTGGCGGGCCCGCCTCGCCGCGAGGCTATGTCCGCCTCGGCTTCGACCGCCGCGATCCGTGGGAGGCCAGCGAAGCACATGACTGATTCGCCACGCGCAAAGGACGGCCGCGCGCCGGACGTGTTTCGCGCCGGTGGCTGGATTCCCATGCGTTGCCACCGCGATCAGGACGAAGTCGATTTCGTCATCGTCGGCACTGGCGCCGGCGGCGGAACGCTCGCCTGCAAACTCGCCGAAGCGGGATTTTCGGTGGTCGCACTCGACGCCGGGCACTTTTGGCGTCCACTGGAAGACTTCGCCTCGGACGAACTGCACCAGCAGAAACTGTATTGGCGGTCCGAACGCATCACCGGGGGCGACGATCCGGTTACGCTCGGCAGCAACAACAGCGGGCGGAGCGTGGGCGGCAGCACGGTCCATTTCACCATGGTGTCGCTGCGCATCAGTCCGGACCGGCTCAAGTCGCGTTCCCGCCTGGGCTATGCGCTCGATTGGCCGATCGAGCCCGAGGAGATGTGGCGCTATTACGCCGAAGTCGAAGACGCGCTGAAAATTTCCGGTCCGGTACATTACCCCTGGGGCCCGCCGCGCGGGCGTTATCCCTACCGGCCGCATGAGGTGAACGCCGCGGGTCTTGTGCTCGCACGCGGCTGCGAAAAGATGGGGGTGGCCTGGGCCGCCACGCCGCTGGCGACGGTTTCCGCGCCGCGTGGGCGGGCCCATCCTTGCGTCTATCGCGGCTTTTGCGCCATCGGCTGTTCGACCAATGCAAAGCAGAGTGCGCTCGTGACCTGGATTCCGCGCGCCATTGCTGCCGGCGCGGAAATCCGCGACCTCGCCATGGTGGGCCGCATCGAAATCGGCCGCGACGGTATGGCCACCGGGGTGCTCTATCACCGCGAGGGCGAGTGGCGGCGTCAGCGCGCGCGCAATGTCGTGGTGGCGGGCTACGCGATCGAAACGCCACGCCTGCTGCTGAACTCCGCCTGCCCCATGTTTCCGAACGGGCTCGCCAACAGCAGCGGCATTGTCGGCAAATATTTCATGCCGCAATCCAACCACGCGGTTTGGGGGACGATGGAGGAGGAAATCCGCTGGTACAAAGGACCGCCCTGCATGGCGATCTGCGAACACTGGAATTACACCCACGCAGGCAAGGATTTTCCCGGCGGCTATTGTTTCCTAAGCCAGGGACCGCTGCCGATGGAATGGTCGCATAGCGTCGCCGGCTCGCGCGGGCTTTGGGGCATGGAGTTGCGCCAGGAAATGGCGAAATACAACCACTATGCCGGGTTGAAGATCGTTGGCGAGGTTTTGCCGCAGGAGAAAAACCGCGTGGAACTCGCCGATGAAGAAGACGAATTGGGCTTGAGAATTCCACGCGTGATCTTCGGCTATGGCGAAGAGGACAAAAAGCTTTACGGCCACGCCATCCGCTTCATGCGTGATTGCCTGGATGCGGCGGGCGGCAAGGACATCTGGCCCGAAGAGGACACCGCGCATCTGCTCGGCGGCTGTCGCATGGGCACCGAGCCCGCAAACAGCGTAACCAATGCCGATGGGCGCAGTTGGGACATTGCCAATCTGTGGATTTGTGACGGCTCGCTGTTTCCCACCAGCGCCGGCGTCAATCCATCGCTGACCATTCAGGCGCTCGCCTGCCGGATCGGCGACCGCATCGCCGCCATGGCCAGCCGCGGCGAACTGAGCCATCCCGCCCGCGCTTTCGCATAGGCGCGCGGCGGCATTGCCGAAGCAATGCGATATGGCTATGTTAGCCAGATGGTAAAGGCCAACATATCCGAATTAAAAAACCAGCTGAGTTCCTATCTTCGGAAGGTGCGCGCGGGGGAGACGGTGCTTGTGATGGATCGTGGGGTACCCATCGCCCGGATTGAGCGCATTGAGACGGGAGCAGACGACGCGCGGCTGGCACGACTGGAGGCCGCAGGTCTGGTGAAACGCCCGGCCAAGCCCATGTCCAGGGCAGAGCTTCTGAAGTTCCTTTCCGAACCTCTGCCGAAATCGAGGGGCAGCGTTTTGGAAGCATTGCTTGAAGAGCGAAAAGAGGGCCGATGAGTTTTTGGGACGCCTCTGCCGTTGTCCCACTTCTGGTTCAGGAATCCTGCTCTGCTCAGCTTGCCCACGTGCGGCAGACGGATGAACGCAT
>JANWHR010000037.1 GCA_025450355.1 Micropepsaceae bacterium | reverse complement strand
GCGATCACGGCCGCCGCGGCCAAGCATAGCGGATTCACGCAAGCGGTATTGCCATGGATGATGTTGCTCTCGGCGATCTGGCTTGGATCGACCCTCGCCTACCGGCTGTACGAGGCGGTGGACGTCGGGACCAGTCCGCGCATGCGGGCGCTCGCGCAGAAATATCTGTTTGCCTGGTTGATGGGGCACAGCCCGCGATTTTTTCCAGGAAAATTTCGCGGGCAAGCTGGGCCAAAAAGTCAAGCAGGCAGGGCAGGCGACGGTCTCGATCCTGAACATTCTCGCCTTCGAAATGACGCGTGTCGCGATGCTGATGCTGGTGGGTGGCGCGCTGATGTTCAACGCCCATGCTGCCTATGCCTTCGTGCTCGCGGCATGGGCGGTGCTCTATCTCGGCATTGTCGTCGTGCTCGCGAAACGCTGCGTCGTGCTTTCCAGGGCATTTTCCAACGAGGTGTCGACATCGACGGGACGACTGATTGACGCGATTTCCAATTCCGATCTCGTCCGCGCCTTCGCCAAGGCCGATTATGAACGCCGTTTCCTGTCGCATTTCCTTTGTGACGAGATGGACGCGTCGCGCCGCTTGCGCAAATTCCTGATCTGGATGCGCAGCTTCATGGCGGTGGCGACACTGGCGCTTCTGCTCGGCCTTGTCGCACTGTCCGGGCGCGATGCGCTGTCGGGCACGATTTCCGTCGGCGCCTTTGCGATGATCTTTTTCCTCGCCAACCAGATCATCCGCAGTGTGCAGGAACTGTCTTACAGAATGCTCGACTATTTCGAGCAGCTGGGGACGCTGGCCGAGGGCCTCGATCTGGTCAGCCAGGAACATGAGATCGTGGATTCACCGTCGGCGCGGCCGCTTGCAGTCCGCGCGGGTGCGATCCGGTTCGAGAACATCTGCTTTGCGCATCCGGACGGGCTTCAGGTGTTTAAGCATCTCGACCTTTCCATCCGGCCGGGAGAAAAAGTGGGTCTGGTCGGCCCGTCAGGCGCCGGCAAATCGACGTTGGTGAAGCTTCTGCGGCGGCAATTCGAGCCGCAGTCCGGCCGTATCGCGATCGATGGCCAGGACATTGCGCAGGTTACCTGGGATTCTCTCAACGAAGCGATTGCGGAGGTGCCGCAGCTGGCAAGCGTGTTCCACCGCGCGATCCGGGACAACATCCGCTATGCGCGGCCCAACGCGCCGGAAGCGGAAGTCCGGCGCGCCGCAGTCGAGGCTTACGCGCAGGATTTCATTGCCGGACGGGCGAGCGGCTACGACACCATTGTCGGCGAGCAGGGGATCAAACTTTCCGGCGGCGAGCGCCAGCGCATCGCGATTGCACGCGCGCTGGTGAAGGATGCGCGAATCCTGGTTCTCGATGAAGCGACGTCATCTCTGGATTCGGAATCGGAGCATTTGATCCAGCAGGCGCTGTGGACGTTGATGCAGGGCCGAACCGTGATCGCGATCGCGCACCGGCTTTCCACCATCGTGGGCATGGACCGGATCGTCTATCTGGAAGCGGGGCGCATTGTCGAGGATGGGCCGCATCGCGAATTGCTGGCCCGAGGCGGCGCTTATGCGCGGCTATGGAATCGGCAAATGGGCGGCTTCGTCAACGCCGCTTAATCGAACCGGCGCGGTGATTCCACCCACCCGAAACCTGCTATAACGTGACGCGCCGATCCAGCAGACCCAAGCTCATGCAGCGTTCCAGCGCCCTGTTTGCCTTCGCAGCTTTCGCGTGCATTTCCACGTCCGCCTCCGCCCAACAGCATCCGGATATTTCCGGGCTCTGGACGCGCGGTGGCGCCGCCGAAACACCTTTCCGGCGGCCTCCATCCGGCCCGGGTCCCGTGACGACGTTGCGGGTACAGGGCGAACGCGTGCCGCGGCTTGCGGGTGACTACAACGCGCCGATTTTGCAGCCCTGGGCGGCGGCGGTCGTTCGCCGGCAATCGGACGCGGTGCGTGCCGGTAAGACCGTGAACGCACCGCAGGAAACCTGCCAGCCGATGGGTGTGCCCTACATCCTGGAACTAAATTTCCACACCCAGATTCTCGACGACGGCAAACAGATCGTCTTCCTCTATGAACGCCACGCCCAGCCGCGCATCGCCCGCCTGAACGGCACCCATCCCGCGAATGTCAAACCGGGCTGGTTTGGAGATTCGGTGGCGCATTGGGAGGCGGACACGCTGGTCGTCGATACCGTCGGACTCGACCCCAGGACCTGGGTGGACAATTTTGCCACGCCGCACACGGACAAATTGCACGTTGTGGAACGCTATCGCCGGCGCGACGTCAACAATCTCGATGTCACGGTGCAGGTGGACGACCCGGGCGCGTTCACCACGCCGTGGACGGCGCTGGTGAACTACCACAAGGACGATGATCCCTGGCTCGAAGTGGCTTGTTCCGAGAACAATATCGATGCCGCGACCGGCAAGCTTTACGCCATGCCGATGGCAGCCAAAGCCGATTTCTGATCCGGTTATCCGTCTAGTTCCGGGTACTGACGGAAAATCCCCTGATTGCTGAAAGGAAGCCGCCGGTCTGAAGCGAGGTAGTCCGCAATGCGCGGGCGTAAAGCAACGCGTTCGCACAGTGGCTCGATCAAACGCAGTTTTTTTTCCGCGCGCTCCATATTGCGCGGAAAGGCATGGCGCAGTCCCTCGACAAGCTGAAACAGCGAGAGGTCTGCGTAGCTGATGCGCCTGCCGAGCAGGAATGGCCCGCCGCTTTGCTCGAGCACCGATTCAAAATAGCCCAGGAATTTTGGAATTCTTTCGCGCGTGAAGTGGTGCGCGGCGCGTTTGGCCTCGCGCTTCTGGTCCTCGTAATACTGACCAACTGCGATGGGGTGGTGCACGTTGTGGGCTTCTGCCACGGCGTCCGCGATGGTCAGCTGTAACTGGTTCACAAACAGCCGCCCGCGTTCCGTTTTGGGCGCGAGCCCATGCCGGGTGCCGAGATACAACAGGATGTTCGCGGTTTGGGCGATCAGCAGCTTTCCGGATTTCAGGAAAGGCGGGGCGTAGGGCGGTTCCGTGACACCTGCGCCTTCCAGCAGCCGCATCATTTTGGGCATGCCGCCATGTTGGCGCGCCACGTCCTCATAGGGCGCGCCCGCCTCCTCCAGCGTTAACCGGACGAATTCGCCCCGGCCCTGAATGGACGGCCAGTAATAGAGTTCGTAAGCCATGCGGTGCTAACCCCTTCCTGCAGGACCACATTGTTCTTGCCGCGAAATCGCTCTGCCGCCAAGATCGGACTTGAGGCGCCCGCCTGCTGCGAGGGGATGGATGACGATCGAAACTGAAGTTGCGCAAATGCCGGTGGCGGGTCAGACGAGCCGCTTCACCCGCGCGGTGCTTGGGCGTTTTGCCAAACAGTTCGAAAATTCGCCGGTGTCCTTTTCCGTAACGCTGCCAGACGGTTCGGTGCAGCCGTTCGGACCGGACGCGGCACGTTTCAGCATCGCGCTGAAGAATTCGAACGCCCTGAAGGCCGTGGCCAGCCTCGATGAGGGGCGGTTCGGGGATGCCTATGTGAACGGGGACATTGATCTCGAAGGAGACATGCTGAGTCCGTTCGAATTGCGCGGCTCGATGAAGGACGTGCACCCGGTCACCACCGTCTGGCGCTTCCTTCAGCCCATGCTGTTCGGCCAGGTGCACACGAACAGGCAGGCGATTTCCGCGCATTATGATATTGATCCCGAATTCTTCCTGAGCTTCCTCGATCCGGCGACGCCCTGTTACACGCAGGGCGTTTACCTCGATCCTTCGGAGACGTTGGAAGCCGCAACGCTGCGCAAATTCGATTACTGCTTCCGGCAGCTCGAGCTGAAACCCGGCGACGAAATTCTGGAGATTGGTCCGGGCTGGGGTGCCTGGTTCGAATATGCCTCGAAGCGCGGCGTGAAATGCACCGGCATCACGATTTCAGATGTATCGAAGAACTATCTGGATTCGCGCGCCAAAAAACTGGGCTTTGATTGGGACATCCGGATTTGCGATCTGCTGGAATATTCGCGGATGCGAAAATTCGACGCGATTGCCATCATGGGCGTGATCGAGCATCTGCCCGATTACGCTGCTGTGCTCGCCAAAGTCGAGTAGCTGATTAAACCGGGCGGATAGATTTTTCTCGACGGCAGCGCCTGCATCAAAAAATACGAATTGTCGTCATTCATGGGGAAATATATTTATGGCGGCAATCATTCGTTCCTGGTCCTGCACGATTTCCTGGAGAAGCTCGCGCGGACCAGGCTCGAGGTGACGGAAATCTACAACGACCGGGAAAGTTATTTCCTGACCTTCCAGCAATGGGCGAGGAATTTCGACGCAAACCGGGAATTCGTGATCCAACGCTTCGGCGACTTCAATTATCGCCGCTTCCGGCTTTATCTCTGGGGCGCTGCCTATGAATTCCTGAGCCGCAGCCTCGATTGTTACCGCATGATCATTCAGGCGCCGAAGTAATCAGTTGCTGTCTGCGAGCGCCTGATAGGCTTGCAGATCGGCATCGGTAAAGCAGCAGAAGAAGACCAAATCCTGCACCGCACATTGCGACAGGTGAGCGGTGACGCGAACATGGGCGATTTGCGCGGCGATTTCTGACGGCCAGCCATAGGCCCCCGTGCCGATGGCCGGAAAGGCGATACTGCGGATCTGATATTTGTCTGCCAGCGCGAGCACACTGTCATAACATGATGCCAGCACCGCCTTCTGAGCGCCGGAGCCGCGGGAATCGTGGATTGGCGCCACGGTGTGAACCACATGCCGGGCGGGCAGGCGATAGCCGCGTGTGATCACCGCCTCGCCCGCCGGACACCGCCCAATGCGGTACAGTTCCTCGTTGAACTCCCGGCCTGCTTTGCGCCGGATCGCGCCGTCCACGCCGCCGCCCGGCAACAGCGCCGAATTGGCCGCATTCACGATTGCTTCGACTTCCAGGCCGGTAATATCGGCCCGGATGATCCGGATGCGCGGGATCACCTCCATGGGCCATTCTCCGCCCAATGCGCAATCAGATGGAACGCAATCGCATCGCGCCGCGGCAGGCCGACTTCCGTCGAGGCGCCGCTGATCAGAAGCCTCACCGCCGCATGATCGAACCAGCGCGCCGCAACGATCTCGTTGCCGTCCACAGTGATTTCGCCGGAATCTGCTTCCGCGAAGCAGCCGATCATCAGACTGGACGGAAAGGGCCACGGCTGGCTCGCGAAATAGCGTACGCCGCGGATCCGGATGCCGGCCTCTTCCATGATCTCGCGCGCCACGGCTTCTTCGATCGTTTCGCCCGGTTCGACAAAGCCGGCCAGCGTAGAATAGTAACCGTCAGCAAAGCGCCTGGTCCGGCCAAGCAGGCACAGGTCTCCACGGGTGACGAGCATGATGACGGCCGGATCGGTGCGCGGGAAATGTTCGGCCCCGCATTTGGGGCAAATGCGGCGGTAGCCGGAATCGGCAAGCGCAGTTGGAGCGCCGCATTTCGGGCAGAAGCCATGCCGGTTGTGCCAGTCGATCAGCGATTTGGCCTGCGCGAGAATGGCGCTCTCACTGGCTTGAAGCATTGCCGTTGCACTGCGCGCGTCGCGGAAATGGCCGTAATTCGCCAAAGCGCCGGCGGGCGGGTCGGGAAGCGAGGAAATGTCGCGGGCGAAAAAGGCGGTGTTGCCGGCGCCGGCGCCAAGGAACACCTCGATGGCGCTTTCGTCACCGAGGCCTGATGCGAGTTCCCCATCCAGGAATCCCAGCCGAAGGGGCTGTCCTTCCGGCCCGAACAGAAGTGGTTGCAGCTTCCAGAGCGGGAGCACCCGCGCGCGCGGACCTGAGCGCATGCCTTCGAGCCAGGCCTTGTCGGTTCTTTTGTCGCTGGCGCGGTCGAGGGGATTGCCTGAAAAGGCGACGGGAGGAGTCATTGTCGTGAAGCCTAAACGCCGGTGTGAAAGAGGCAAGCGCAATCGGGTGGAAAGCGGCCTTGCTTCGGCAGTGTTCGCGTCTGATATATGGCTGCGGGAGGTTGGCGACGGACGGGACACTCGCCAATCCGGTCAGGTCCGGAAGGAAGCAGCCGTAACGAGCGCGTTTCGGGTCGCTCGCCAGCCTCCTGCTGTTGTCAGCCATGTATTTTTGCCGCCGAACCGCGCTTTGGCGAAATGTCCGGGAGCCGCCGCAGTTGACCGACAATAACGAGCCGCGCCTGGGCCTGGACGATGCGGCCGGGCGCAGCTCGCCGGCGCCATATCGGGTCCTCGCCCGCAACTACCGGCCGCAGGATTTCACCGGGCTCATCGGTCAGGAAGCGCTGGTGCGCACATTGCGCAACGCTTTCGCCTCCGGGCGGATCGCACATGCATTCATGCTCACCGGCGTCCGGGGGGTGGGCAAAACTACCACCGCCCGGATCATCGCGCGCGCGCTGAACTGCATCGGGCCGGATGGCAACCGCACCAAACCAACCGTCGATCCGTGCGGGGAGTGCGAGCCCTGCCGGGCGATTGCGGAATCCCGTTTTGTCGATGTGCAGGAGATGGATGCGGCATCGCGGACCGGCATCGACGATATTCGTGAAATCATCGATGGCACGCGTTATGGCCCTGCGGCCGCGCGGTACAAAATCTATATCATCGACGAAGTCCACATGCTGACGAAAAACGCCTTCAACGGCCTGTTGAAGACTCTCGAAGAACCGCCGCCGCGGGTAAAGTTCATTTTCGCCACGACCGAAATCCGCAAAGTGCCTGTGACGGTGCTTTCGCGCTGTCAGCGGTTCGATCTGCGGCGCATCGAGACGGATATGCTGGTCAGCCATCTTACCGGAATTGCAAACGCGGAAAGGATCGCGGTCGAACCGGCAGCCCTGGCGCTGATCGCCCGCGCGGCGGAAGGTTCGGTGCGTGACGGGCTGTCGTTGCTGGATCAGGCGATCGCGCATCAATCCGATGAAACCGGGGCTTCGATCAGCGCTGCTTCCGTTCGGGCGATGCTTGGCCTCGCCGACCGCGGGCGAATTCTGGATCTGTTCGAAAGGCTGCTTTCCGGCGATATCGCCGGAGCACTTGGCGAATTTCGGGCGCTTTATGCCGACGGCGCAGATCCGCTGACGGTCATCCAGGACCTGCTGGAGACAAGCCATTTCCTGACGCGGATCAAGGTTGCTCCGGGGGCAGAGGGATTTTTCGACGGCGGGTCGGCAGAAGCCGCACGCGCGGCGGCGCTGGCGGCGAAATTGTCCGTGCCGGCACTGACGCGCTGCTGGCAAATGCTGCTGAAGGGGATCACCGAAACGCGTGACGCGGCCAATCCCCTTCCTGCGGCGGAAATGGCCCTGGTGCGGTTGGCCTATGCTGCGGATCTGCCGCCCACGGAGCTACTGGTGCGCCGGTTGCGGGAAGGCGATGTCACCCCGGCTGCGCCGGTATCTGCAGCGAGGCGCGAGCCGTCGTTGCCGCCACCGCCCGCGCCAAAAGCCGCAGTGGTGAGCGGCAGTCCGGCCCCCGCGCGGATGGAATCTCCGGGTGAGGAAATCCGCACGCTGGAGGATCTGGTGATGCTGGCGAATTCGCGCGGCGAGAAGATTCTCGCGACCAATCTCGAAACCAATGTGCACCTCATTTCGATGCAACCGGGACAGATTGCGTTTCGTCCCAATGCGCACGCGCCGAGAAATCTGGCGCAGGATCTGTCGCAGCGGCTGCAGGCCTGGACGGGGCGCCGCTGGATGATTTCGATTGCGGCGGAAGGTGGTGCACCGACGATTGCGGAAGGCCGGCAGGCGGAGAACCGGGCGCGCAAGGATGCCGCCGCGCAGGAGCCGTTCGTGCGAGCGGTCCTGGATGCATTTCCGGGAGCGGAGATCATCAGTGTCCGTGACGCAGACGCCTTCGAACCGCCGGTTTCTGCGGAAGAGGAGTCCAACGGATGAATCCCGACTTCATGAGCCAAATCGGGGAGATGCAACGTCGCGCGGCCGAATTGCAAAAGAGCCTCGCGGCCATGGAAGTCGAAGGCCAGTCCGGCGGCGGACTGGTCCGGGTAATCATGAACGGGATGGGCGAACTGAAATCCATCGCGATCGATCCCTCACTGCTGAAACCGGAAGAACAGCAAATTCTTCAGGACCTTGTGGTGGCAGCCTGTGACGACGGAAAACACCGGCTGGAATCGCGCCGCGCCAATGATACGCAGTTTCTTTCCGACCTGTTCAAGGGTTTGGGCGGGTGATTGATTTCCCACGCTGTCATGGCCTGGCCCGGCCACCTCGGGGGCGGCCGTGACAACGGTGCTCTAAATGGCCAGCGCGCAGGCGGGTCAGGAAATTGACCGGCTTATTCAAGTGCTGGCGAAACTTCCGGGGCTGGGACCCCGGTCGGCGCGGAGGGCGGCGCTGGCGCTGCTGAAGCGGCGCGAGACCCTGCTGGAACCACTGGCACAGGCCATGGCGAACGCTGCCGCCGCCCTGAAACAATGTTCGGCCTGCGGGAATCTGGATACCGCTGATCCTTGCGGACTATGCCGGAATCCGGAGCGCGAAAACGGTGTCATTTGCGTGGTGGAGGATGTCGCAGATTTGTGGGCTCTGGAACGCGCAGGCGTGTTCCGCGGGCGCTATCACGTGCTGGGCGGCGCGCTTTCCGCGCTCGACGGCGTCACGCCGGACCGGCTGAACATCGGCCCATTGCGGGAGCGCGCCCGAGGCGCCGGCGAGATCATTCTCGCCATGAATGCGACGGTCGAAGGACAGACCACCTCGCATTACCTGCTGGATCTGCTCGAACCGCTGCAGGTGAAAGTGACGCGCCTCGCACTGGGAGTGCCGGTCGGCGGCGAACTCGACTATCTCGATGAGGGTACGCTGTCGGCAGCGTTCAAAGCCCGCCGCGAGTTTTAGCGACTACTGCGCAGCCACGCTGTCCTGTTCATCCTGCTCGTCTGGCGCAGCCAGCGCGTCAGGCGCAAAGCCCAGAAGGTTATCCGCAGCCGGTCCGTCAACAGTTTCGATATCCTTAAGCTTTATTCCCATCATCCGCGCCCGCCTTCCGAGATTCTCCACGGAGTCCTTTGCGGTATCGAGATTCTTGCGCAATTTATCGACGACCTTCGTGTAATTTCCGAATTCGGTTCGTACGGCGCCAAGCACCTGCCATACCTCGCTTGAACGCTTCTGAATCGCAAGAGAGCGGAACCCCATCTGCAAAGCATTCAGGAACGCGGTAAGTGTTGCAGGCCCGGTGAGCGTGACATGGAATTCCCGCTGTATGTGGTCGAACAGCCCCGCTCTCCGGAGCACTTCGGCATAAAGTCCCTCGCTGGGCAGGAATAGAATCGCGAAATCTGTGGTCCGCGGCGGATTAATATATTTATCGGATATTTTTTTGGCCTCGCGTTTCACCGCTTCCTCAAGCGCCTTGCCTGCTTCTGCAACGGCATCTGCATCGCCTCGTTCGGCCGCTGCGAGCAATCGCTCATGGTCTTCTTTCGGAAATTTGGCGTCGATCGGCAGCAGGACATCCTGCGGAAGGCGAACGGCAAATTCCACCCGCTCTTGCGTGTCTTGCTTCACCGCCGCGTTTTTGACGTACTGTTCCGGCGAGAGGAATTGCTCAAGCAGCGCATTGAGCTGATTTTGCCCGAAATTCCCGCGCGCGCTTACATTCGACAGAACCTTCTTCAGATCGCCAACGCCCGCAGCGAGGGTTTTCATCTCACCCAGTCCGGTATGGACCCTTTCCAACTGCTCGACGACGGTTTTGAACGAATCCCCGAGCCTC
>JANWHR010000036.1 GCA_025450355.1 Micropepsaceae bacterium | reverse complement strand
GTCGGCCTGCACGTGCCCGCGGTCGAAAACGACCTTCTCGGACCATTGAGCCTGGTCGTGAACGGACAGGTGGCCAAGGCCGAAGATCGGGCCACCGTGGAGCGCATCTATCAAAGCGTGAAGTTCGGATTTAAGAATTGACCCGTTTCGCGATGTGGGCAGCACTCGATCAGTGCTAGGCTGCTTTGAAGGTTGCGGAATGCACCCTGCGGACGCGCGCCATGTCTTCGGTGGCGTCCGCCGTGAAGCCCGCTTTCGGATAGGCGCAGAACAATGAGAACTCGAGCTTTCGGCAGAGATCTGTCCAGAGATGTTCCAGCTTGATGGTCGCACCACACAATCCCTGTGCCCACATCAGGGCGACCATTTCTCCAAATGCACGAACCTTGCGGCCGTCGCTCGCGGCCCGAGCCAACACCTCGCCTATCGCCCGATGAAAGAGGAGATCCTGGGGCCAGTCGTTTACAACAAACCTGGAAAGCATCTCATCGGCATCCAGCAACAAAAGCTGTTCGCTGGCAAGCGCGGCATCAATATCGAAACCTTTGAGCCGGAGGCGGCGCATCAATCCCTCGCGGTGCGCCGGCGTCGCAATCACAATGGCTGCTTCCCCGGTCAGTATGCCGCCCGCGACGAATTCCGACAGATGTTCGAGAAATTCCGTGTCGTCCTCATAGATTTCCACGGCATGCGAACTGGGCGCCAACTCTGCCCAAAAGGCGTCAAAGCCGCGTTTGCCCATCACACACTCCACTCGGATCGCCAGCGAAGACCTTGTAACGTAGCGCAGTGGAACTGGTTCCGGCCGCCAATCCAGCGACTATGATTCCTCGATGACGGCCAATCGCAGAGACGGGGCCCAATGCGACATCAGGCGCCGTCGTGACGCTCGCGAATTGGCAGCTTTCGCGGCGCTCCGCTTGTGAAGGCTGGTGGAGCCAATCGGGATCGAACCGACGACCTCTTGAATGCCATTCAAGCGCTCTCCCAACTGAGCTATGGCCCCGTTCCGCCAGAGCAATTTTGCAATTCAAAAGAATCGAAAAATTGCTTTAGATTACTTTGATTGTCGCATTTTCTGCGCCGAACCGGCAGCCACTTCGGCGAAAAATGCTCTTAAGGTTCGTCCTTTTCGATATCGGTGTCGATGATGCCGGAGACGTCGTCCTCATCTTCCTCAACTTCTTCGAGGAGTTCGTCGCTTTCCTCTTCTTCGCTTTCCAGCTCTTCTTCAAATTCCTCGGCCTCAACCGGTTCCTTTGCCGCCGGCTCCAGATCTTCGTCAGCCTCCAGATCGGCTTCGGCGAGCGGTTCGTCCGCTTCGGTCAGTTCTTCCTCTTCCTCCGGTTCCTCGTCTTCGGCGGCTTCCGGGGCGCCCTCTTCCTCGGTGTTCTCGTGCTCCACGGGCGCTCTCGCAACGGGGGCCAGGGGCTTTTCTTCCGGCAAGCGGGTGCGCCGTTGTTTCAGCAACAGTTCCGGTTCGAACGCGAAACTGCACTTTGGGCATTCGATTGGCCGTTTTTGCAAATCATAGAAACGGGCTGCGCAACTGGGGCACACCCGCTTGGTTCCAAGTTCGGGTTTGATCAACGTGGTTTTCCGCCTGATAACTGAAGGGGGCTGCATTTGCCACGAACCGCCGCAGCGTGTCAAAGCACGCCTGCACTCTTGACCGGCGTCCTCATTCGTTTAGGCAAACGCCCGCAAGCGCAAAGGTTCAGGCGATGACCGGTTCGGAACAGAGGCTTCCCCGCATCGCGCGGAAATCGGGGCCGCTCCGGGGCAGCGTCCGCGTACCGGGCGACAAGTCGGTGTCCCACCGCGCCCTGATTTTGGCCGCGCTTGCCGTGGGAGAAACGCCGGTTTCCGGGCTTCTTGAGGCCGGTGACGTGCTCAGAACCGCCGCTGCGATGCGGCAGCTCGGCGCGCATGTGGTACGCCATGGTGCGGGAAACTGGACCGTGCACGGCGCCGGCGTGGGCGGATTCGATCAGCCCGCGGATGTGCTGGATTTTGGCAATTCCGGAACCGGCGCGCGGTTGACCATGGGTGCGGTCGCGACGACACCGATCACGGTGACGTTTACGGGGGACGCCTCGCTGCGGCGGCGGCCGATGCAACGGGTGATCGGACCTCTGGCACTGTTTGGCGCATCCGCCGACGCGCGCGAGAATGGGCTGCTGCCCATCACCATCCGGGGCGCCCGCCACCCCGGTCCTGTTGAACACAGGTTGCAGGTCGCATCCGCGCAGGTCAAATCGGCGCTGCTGTTTGCAGCCCTGAACGTCCCCGGCCGCTCAACCATCATCGAACGTGCCGCCACGCGCGATCACACGGAGCGTATGCTCAAGGCATTTGGGGCGGCCATCGAGGTGGAGGAGCGGGGGCCCGAAACGGCGATTTCCGTAACCGGTCATGCCGAGCTTCGCTCATGTCCGGTCGAAGTGCCGGGCGATCCATCGTCGGCCGCATTTCCGCTGACCGCCGCGCTGATCGTGCCGGAATCCGAAATCCTGCTGGAGCGCGTGATGCTGAATCCGCGCCGCACCGGTTTGATTCAGACGCTGACCGAGATGGGAGCGGACATCGTCATTCGAAACCGGCGTGCCAGCGGCGGCGATGAAATCGGCGACGTTTTGGTGCGTTATTCCCGGCTTACGGGAATTGAAGTGCCGCCGGAGCGGGCGCCCGCCATGATCGATGAATATCCGGTGCTGGCGGTTGCCGCGGCTTTTGCCGAGGGCCGCACCACCATGCGAGGCCTCGAAGAGTTGCGCGTCAAGGAGAGCGACCGGCTTGCTGCTGTCGCCGCCGGGCTGTCCGCAAACGGAGTGGTTTGCGAGGAACGCGCCGATGGCTTGACCGTGGAGGGCATGGGCCATGGCGTTCCCGGTGGCGGTGTAGTTGCCACGCACATGGATCACCGGATCGCGATGAGCTTTCTCACCATGGGGCTTGCGGCGATGTCGCCGGTTACCGTGGATGACGGTTCCATGATCGCGACCAGTTTTCCGGAATTCGAACCGCTGATGCGGTCACTGGGTGCGGAGATTGCCGCGCCGTGAGCGTGGTGATCGCCATCGATGGCACATCGGCCTGTGGAAAGGGGACGCTTGCGCGCAAGCTGGCGCGCCATTTCGGGTTTGCCCATCTGGATTCGGGTGCCCTGTACCGGCTGGTCGCGCTGCGCGTGATTGCGGACGGCAGTAGCATTGCGCGGCGGGAAGACGCCATTCGTGCGGCGCGCGAAATCGATCCCCTCGGGGTCAATGACCCCCGCCTGCGTTCCGCCGAAGTGGGCGAGGCCGCATCTGTGGTGGCGGCAATCCCCGAGGTGCGCGCCGCTGTGCTGCAGTTCCAGCGCGACTTCGCCGCACATCCGCCCGGCGATGCTCGCGGCGCGGTGATCGACGGACGCGATATCGGGACTGTGATTTGCCCGGATGCGGCGGCCAAACTGTTTATCGACGCAGAACCCCGCGTGCGGGCAATGCGGCGCTGGCTCGAACTGCAGCAGAGACACGATCCAGCCGGACTGACAGTTCCCAATATGAAGATGATCGAGGCGGATCTGCTCGTGCGCGACCAGCGCGACCGCTCGCGCGCCGTCGCGCCTTTGCGCCAGGCGGCGGACGCCGTCTTGCTGGATACTTCGGATTTGGATATAGAAGCCGCCTTCGCGAAGGCGCTCGCTTTGGTCAAAAGCAAAGTCGAGACGGCCCTCGCGGCCCGCCCCAGGGGCTAAGGAGGCCCGGCGAAGCCGCAGAGAGTTCGCGAACGTTATTCCATTATCAGCTTCCGGCATGATGCCGGAAAACGTCGCGGGCAGAAGTCCCGCGCTCAACCCGATTTGAGGAGAACATGGCAAGAGCCGCCGAGAAGATTTCCGCCCCCAGCCGCGATGATTTTGCGGCGATGCTTGAAGAGAGTTTCATCGAGCGTGCCCCCGCCGAGGGATCGGTGGTGAAGGGCACGATTGTTGGAATTGAGAACGACTTTGTCGTGGTCGATGTTGGCCTGAAGACCGAAGGCCGGGTCCCCACCAAGGAATTCATCGCACCGGGACAGCCGGTCAACCTGCAGGTCGGGGACGAGGTCGAGGTCTATATCGAGCGGGTGGAAAACGCTCTGGGCGAGGCCGTGCTGTCGCGCGAAAAGGCGCGGCGCGAGGAATCCTGGACCCGCCTGGAAAAGGCATTCCAGGACAGCGGCCGGGTCAGCGGCGTGATTTTTGGCCGGGTGAAGGGCGGGTTTACGGTCGATCTGGACGGTGCGGTGGCGTTTTTGCCCGGTTCACAAGTTGATGTTCGCCCGGTGCGCGACGTCGGACCTCTCATGAACGTGCCCCAGCCGTTCCAGATTCTGAAAATGGATCGCCGCCGCGGAAACATCGTGGTTTCACGCCGTGCCGTGCTGGAAGAGAAGCGGGCGGAGGAACGTTCCGAACTGGTTGCATCGCTGGCCGAAGGTCAGGTGGTCCAGGGAACGGTGAAGAACATCACCGACTACGGTGCATTTGTTGACCTTGGCGGTGTGGACGGGTTGCTGCATGTCACCGACATCGCGTGGCGGCGTGTGTCGCATCCGACCGAAGTGCTCAATGTCGGACAGAACGTCACGGTACAGATCATCAAGGTCAATCAGGAAACCCAGCGCATCTCGCTGGGCATGAAGCAGTTGCAGACCGATCCGTGGGAAGGTGTCACGGCCAAATATCCGGTCGGCGCGCGGTTCCGCGGCAAGGTCACCAATGTCACCGATTACGGCGCGTTTGTCGAACTCGAACCCGGCGTGGAAGGCCTGGTGCATGTTTCGGAAATGAGTTGGGTGAAGAAGAATGTTCACCCGAACAAGATCGTGGTGCCGGGACAGGAAGTCGATGTGATGGTGCTGGAAGTCGATTCCAACAAGCGCCGGATCAGTCTCGGCCTGAAGCAGTGCGTGGAGAATCCCTGGATCGCTTTTGCCGAAAATCAGCCGCCGGGCGCCGTGCTCGAAGGCGAAATCCGGAACATCACCGAATTCGGTCTCTTCATCGGTCTGCCCGGCGATATCGACGGCATGGTGCATCTCTCCGATCTCTCCTGGGACAAGGCCGGCGATGAGGCGGTGAAGGACTACCAGAAGGGACAGAACGTCCAGGTGAAGGTGCTGGATGTCGATCCGGAGAAGGAACGCATCAGCCTTGGCATCAAGCAACTGGCATCCGATCCGATGGCGAAGGTTTCTGCGCTCAAGAAAGGCGATATTGTTACGGTTTCGGTCGCCGAAGTTCAGGAAGGTGGCATCGAGGTGACGCTGGAGGGCGGCGCACGGGTGTTCATCCGCCGGGCCGACCTTGCACGCGATCGCAATGATCAGCGCCCGGAGCGTTTCGGCGTGGGTGACAAGGTGGATGCGCTGGTAACACAGGCGGACAAGACGGGCCGGAAGCTCGGCCTTTCCATCAAAGCCCTCGAGATGGCGGAAGAGAAGGAAGCGGTGGCCCAGTACGGGTCATCCGATTCCGGCGCCAGCCTTGGCGATATCCTCGGCGCCGCGCTGAAAAAGAAGAAGGGCGAGGAGTAATTTTCGGCGCAGTGAGCCTCTCCTGGCGCTTTGGGGGAGGTTCACCTGCGCTCGTGCGCTTCATTGCGATCGAAACGATATCCTTCCGGAAGTGGTCGCCTCAGTTTGCGCATTCGCCGAAGTGCCCGATTCCTGCGCCAACGCACCCAAAGATTGCGTAGCATTCTGAGCATCGTCGTTCATCCAAACAGGACGAAGGCGCTTTGCAGCGTGACCCAGACGCCCCAGGCGAGTGGCACGCCGACGGCGAGCCAAGCCAGGATGATTTTTGCATCCAGCGTGGGGATACGGGCTACCGCGGCACCCGGTGGTTCGGGCTCGATTGTGGCGGGCTGCAGTGCGGCGACTTCGGCCTCGCTCATGAACCATTTGCTCGCCAGCGGCTTCACGGCCCAATTGCACGCAAACCCGACAATGAGAAAGCTTGCGAGGATGTAGAGCGTCACGTCATAGACGTAAGCGCGTTGCACGCCGGCGGCGATTTCCGCTTCGCGGATGTAATTGACCACCACGGGACCGATGATGCCGGCGGTTGACCAGGCCGTTAGCAGGCGGCCGTGGATCGCGCCCACGAATTGCGTTCCGAAGATGTCCGCGAGATAGGCGGGTACCGTGGAAAATCCGCCGCCATACATGGAAATAATGATGGCGAAGAACAGGACAAAGAGCGCGACCGAACCGGCATGCGCGACGGCCGGAGCGGACGCATAAAGGACAATACCGATCACGAAGAAGGCGTAATAGGTCGTCTTGCGCCCGATGCGGTCGGACAGCGATGCCCAGAAGAACCGGCCGCCGATGTTGAACAGTGACAGCAGGCCGGTGAATCCCGCGGCAATGGCGGCAATCGCCGACAGTTGACCGGGATCGAGCGCGGTAAAAGGGATGCCCGGTTTTCCGATCAGCCGGCCGCCGAAAATCTCCTGCAGCATCGGAGAGGCGATACCAAGCACGCCAATACCCGCCGAGACGTTGAGGCAAAGCACGGCCCAGATCAGCCAGAACTGCTTCGTCTTGTGCGCATCGCGAAGATGCACCTGCCGGTTCGAGATCATCGGCGCCGCCTGGCGTGGGGTCCAGCCAGAGGGCCGCCAGCCCGCGGGCGGCACCCGGTAGCCGAAGGCGCCGCCCATCATGAACACGAAATAGATCGCAGCCATGGCGAGGAAGGTCTGCCAGACGCCCGGTGAATTCGCGGTCCTGAACGACTGCATCAGCAGATTTGCCAGTGGCGCGCCGATCATCGCGCCCCCGCCAAAGCCCAAGATCGCCATTCCGGTGGCCATGCCGCGGCGAGCCGGGCACCACTTGATCAGCGTCGATACCGGCGAGATGTTGCCGAGGCCGAGGCCGATGCCGCCGATCAGTCCGGAGCCAAGCCACATCAGCCAAAGCTGATGTTCGATGATTCCGGCTGCGGAAATGATGAACCCGCCGCACCAGCAGAGTGCCGCCACCACACCGGCCCTTCGCGGCCCGACACGCTCGAGCCAGCCGCCCCACAGCGCAGCGGATGCGCCCAGCACGACGAAGAACAGCGTGAACATCCAGCCGAGATCGGAAATGCGCCAGTCGCAGGTGGTTGTGACCAACGCCTGCGCCAGCGACATGCCGGGACATGCCCGCCCGACGGTTTTGGAGAGCGGCAGCCAGAATACGCTGAAGCCATAGGCCATCCCGATGCAGAGATGGATTGCCAGCGCCGCGGGCGGAACGAGCCAGCGATTGAAGCGCGCATCGGCAATCGTGCGGCTGCGATCGAGCAACCCTGGTTGTGGGGAATAGGCTTCGCCGCCAACATCGATAGCCGTCATGTTCTCAGTTCCACAAAATCTGTCCGCCAATCAGGTTCCATGAGAGCCCGGCTGTCAAGCAATCGGGCTCGTCCGCCTGGCTGGGCGTTGCCATAAATTGCGCATGATTGGCCGATGTAATCACGTGCCTCAGAACCGGGGGTGGACGATGGGGCGATGCTTCTGCCGGACCGGGAGCGCAATTTTCGTTGCATTGGGATTGTCGTCCTACGCACTTGCGAGCGAGCTCGTAGCCGAGCGGCAGTATCGCGATTTCACCGTCCGCATCACCGGTGATCAGGATGTGCTGAGTGCCGGACGGCTGGAAATCCTGCGGAAAGGGCAACGCGTCTATTCGCTGTCCAGTACGGGCGGCAGCTTTGCCTTCGTCCATCAGCCGCCCATCGGGGCCAATGTGCTGGGCAGCGGCGAACCAATCCTTGCCATTGATGAGTACAGTGGCGGCGCGCATTGCTGCCACGACACGCTGCTCTTTGGACTCGGCGCGGGTTTTCGTGTGGCGGGCAAACTCCCGGGTGGTGATGCTCCCGGCGAGTTCGGGTTGTCCGGCGGAAAATGGCTCTATCAGCATTATGACGGCACATTTCGTTACTGGAAGGCTGCTTTCGCCTACTCGCCACAATGCAGAGTGACACTGGCGTTTGCGGACGGCAGGTGGAAACTGTTACCCGATCAGATGCGCCGCCGGCCCTTTGGTCAGGCTGCCGTCGCGAGACTGGCGCTCACGATCTCCAGCGACGGTTGGGACGAGACGCAAAAACCGGAGCTCGGGCGCTACAATCCGGAGCTGTGGGAATACATGCTGGACATGATCTACAGCGGCAATCCGCAAGCTGCGTTCCGGCTGTTTGACCTCGCATGGCCAAAGCGCCTGGCCGCGGAGAAAGAGCAATTCCGCCGCGATTTTCTGGCCCAACTGCATCTTAGTCCTTATTCGCAGGAGATTTCCAAAGTTGGCAACGTGCCGCTTTCCGCCACCACGCCGGGCGAACGCGACCATCCGCTTTGCGCCGGTCCTTGACGCACGCGCCAGCACTCACGATGTCAGTATAAGGGAAAGGCCAGTGTCATGCTGAATCGTTGCACCACGTTGCTGACCGGTCTCGCTGTCCTGCTTCCGGTTGGAGCTTTCTCTCAGCCGCTGAATCCGCAATCGCTCGCGCCTACCGGCAATCCGGCGGGAATCACGCTGGTCCCCGGAACCGTCGCCATCCCCGGCGTCAGCGGCGCTGCAAACACCGGCACGATTCCACTGCCCGGCACGGCTGGGTCGCTCGACGTCCCGACGACGCCGGACACTGGCGTTTCGGGGGCACTTTATCCGCCTGCGTATTATTCGGCGGTGCCGACTCCCGGAGTGACGCAAAACACATTGCCGCAGGCCAGTGAACCGTCATCGGGTCCGGCGGTGAATGTGCCGTCCCTGCCGCCAGTGGGCGGGATTCCGACCTGCCTCAACGTCCGATACAGCTATCTGTGCAGGCGGTAGGCGGCGGGGACGCTGACGATCCTCTCACCTTGCAGCGCCAGAACGCGTTTGGCTTTGGCCAAACGCCGGCGCTCCCCCGCAGCGCGTTCGCGCTGCGGAAATCAGACAGAAGCGCGCAAAGCGCGCGGCGCCTCTCCCGCAAGGGGAGAGGAGGATCAATTGCGGACGTATTTGTAAACCTGCATGGCGGGGACGGCGGCGGCGTAGATGTTGCCGTGCGAGTCCGCGGCGACACCTTCGGGCGGCGGGAATTTCGGATTGGTCACGGGTGGTGGCGGAATATAGTAATCGACTTTTCCGGTTTTTGCGCTGCCGATCCGGATGCCGCGTTTGCAGCCGGGATTGTTGGTATCCTTTCCCGGCGCATCTTCGGATTCTGAATCGGAGACATACAGAACATCATTGCGGTCGATGAAAATTCCGCTCGGGCGGCCGAACTGCTTCCATGCGGCGAGGAATTTTCCGTCCTGATCGAAAATATCGACGCGGCTGTTGCTGCGATCGGCGACAAACAGCCGGCCCTGTGAATCGAACGCGAGAACATGAGGGCCCTTCAGCTCGCCCTCGCCGGAGCCGAGATGGCCAAAGGATTTGATGAATTTGCCGTTGCGGTCGTATTTCATGATGCGCGAATTGCCAAACCTGGGCGCATGTCCTTCCGAAATGAAAATGTCGCCATTCGGCGCAAAGGCGATGCCCGTCGGACGGTCGAATACGTCCGTACCCGTTCCGGCCTCACCGGCTTTGCCAAGCGTCAGCAGCAATTTCCCCTGGGGCGAGAACTTGAACACCTGATCGCCCTTGCCACCTCTCGCGTCGCCGTCGATCGCCCAGATGTTTCCTTCCGCGTCCGGTTTGACCGTATGCGGAAAGGCGAACAGGCCGGCGCCAAAATTCCTCTGCACCTTTCCTTCGGATGACAATTCCCAGATCGGCGAATTGGCCGAATCGAGACAGCCCTTGTCGTCGCAACGGTCCATCACCCAGACATCGTCTTTGGCATCGACAAAAACATTGTTCGTCGGCGCCCAGTGGCGTGGCATCTGCGCCCAGTCACTGACCAGGTGATACGGATTTGGCGCGTCGTTGACGCAGGGAGCGGAATTCTGCGCCACGGCCGCGTCGCCGAATGACAATGCGCCGAGCAGGGTGACGGCCAGTGCCGGAAGAGCTGCACGCATGAGGTTCTCGCTCCGTTAGAATCAAGGCGCCCGCGGACTGCCCGCGGGCGCCGGGCAGTTACGACTATTTCACGTATTTCAGGATTTCCTGACGTTGCACCGCGGCGGCGTAAATGTCGCCGTGCGAATCCACCGCGATTCCTTCCGGCGGCGGTGTCTTGTCGTTCGTGCCGGCTGGCGGCGCGATGTAATACATCACCTTTCCGTCTTTGACGCTGCCGATGCGAATGCCCATTTTGCAGCCGGGATTGGTTTTCTCATCCGATTGCGAATCGGCGACATAGATCAGGCCGTTTTTGTCCACGAACACGCCGCTCGGCCGTCCGAACTGCTTCCAGCTGTGCAGGAACTTGCCGTCCTTGTCATAGACATTGATGCGGTTGCTGGTGCGGTCCGCCACATAGATGCGGTCCTGCGCGTCCACCGCGACGGAATGGGGTTCGGTCAGCTGGCCGTCGCCGGTTCCGTGCGAGGCAAAGGTCCGCACCAGTTTGCCGCCCTTCGTGTAGATGTTGACATCGGATTTGTTGAGCTTTGAGCCGTGTCCCTCGATCATGACGATATCGCCATTGGACAGCACGGCCACGCCCGTGGGCTGATTGAATTCGCCCGGTCCCGTGCCCTGTTTTCCGGCGGTGCCCAATTTGAGCAGAACCTTGCCGTCGGGCGAGAATTTGATCACCTGCTCGCCTTTGCCATTCTTGGCCTGGAAATCTGCGGCCCAGACGTTTCCGTCCTTGTCCACGGCGACACCATGTGCGCTGGCAAATTCACCGGCGCCGAAATTCTTCATCGTCTTGCCGTTGGCCGACAGTTCGAAAATTGGGGACTCCGTCGATTCCGAGCAGCCCTGCGCGCCGCAGCGGTCGAACAGCCAGACATTGTCGCGCGCATCGACGGTCACCGCGTTCACCGGGCCCAGCGGACGCGGCGTCTGCATCCAGTTCGTCATCTGATGATAGGGATCGGGTCCGTCGTTGACGCAAGGGTAGCTCGCCTGGGCGCGCGCTTCGGCGGTCACCGCAACGCTGGCAAGCAAGGCAAGGGCAAGTTTCAATTGTCCGGAGCGCATGGTTTTCCTCCCGTTGGCCGGTTCCGCGAAAGCTTACACCAGCACGCCGGGCAGGTCACGCCGCGCGCGACCGCGGCAGGCACTCCACGCCCATGGAACCGCACCGTTAAAATGCTTGCATCTGAGCGACTTAGTGCAGTTGCCGGTTGACCTTGCGGCACAGGTTTGGCAGGTTATCCGGGCAGGCGCGTGGCGTCGATGCTTGCCGTGCCGGGGGCAAAGCAAATGATCAAATCCGAATTGGTTATGCGGCTGGCAGAACGTTACCCGCATCTTTACCACCGGGATGTGGAGCGCATCGTCTCCACGGTACTGGACGAGATCGCCGCGGCTTTGGCAGGCGGAGACCGTGTGGAGCTGCGGGGATTTGGCGCCTTCTCGGTCAAGGTCCGGCCGGCGAGGCAAGGCCGCAATCCGCGCACCGGCGAAGCCGTCGCAGTGGACGAGAAACGCGTCCCGTTCTTCCGCACCGGCAAGGAATTGCGCGAGCGTTTGAACAACGGCTCGACCGGGGAATAACCCGTCGCGCACCCGGTTTTTCCTTTCTGTGCTGGCATAATTCGGTCATAAGCGCGGGCCATGACCGTGCTGGTGAAAGTTTGCGGCATCAACAGCGTCGAAGCGGCAAACGCGGTGCTTGCCGCGCGCGCGGATTTCGGCGGCCTGATGTTTTTCCCTGCCAGTCCGCGCCATGCCGGTTTTGATCTGGCGGCCCATCTTGCGGGCATTTTGCGCGGCAAGGTTCCGGTCGTTTCAGTTCTGGTGAATCCGGACGATGCTTTGCTGGCGCGGGTGATGACGGACATCGCACCGGACTTCATTCAGCTTCACGGCAGTGAGCCGCCTGCGCGTGTGGCCGGTATTGGCCAATTCTGCAGCAGGCCCGTGATCAAGGTGCTGGCGGTCAGCACCGCGGATGATCTCCGATCGACGAAAGTGTACGGGCAGGTGGCGGACACTCTGTTGTTTGACTCGCGTCCCGGACCGTCCGCCGAACGGCCCGGTGGCGTGGGCCTCGCTTTCGACTGGCGCCTTTTGACCGGAATCCGTCTCGACCGGCCGTGGGGCATCGCCGGCGGGTTGACGCCGGAGAATGTGGCGCGTGCGATTGCGATCGCCGCGCCGCAATTCGTCGATGCATCTTCGGGCCTTGAAGACGCGCCTGGACAAAAGAGTCGTGAGAAGATCGCTGCATTCGTCAGCGCCGCGCGCGGTGCGGTCACCGCGCTGGAAGCAGCGGCACCCGAGGCATGAAAGCCACCGCCAACAGCTTCCGCTCCGGGCCCGATGCAGCGGGGCATTTCGGCGCGTTCGGCGGGCGCTATGTGGCCGAGACGCTGATGCCTCTGCTGCTGGATCTGGAAGAGGCCTGGATTGCGTCGAAGGATGATCCGGCATTCCAAGCGGAACTGGACGCGCTGCTCGCCCATTACGTCGGGCGCCCCAGCCCGCTCTATTTCGCCGAGCGGCTGACTCGCCATCTTGGCGGCGCGAAAATCTGGTTCAAGCGCGAAGACCTCAACCACACCGGGGCGCACAAGATCAACAACTGCATCGGTCAGGTGCTGCTGGCGCGGAAGATGGGGAAGACGCGCATTATCGCAGAGACCGGCGCCGGCCAGCATGGGGTGGCGACCGCGACGGTGGCCGCGCGCTTCGGACTGCCCTGCGTCATTTACATGGGCGAAGTCGATAGGGAGCGGCAGCGGCCAAACGTATTCCGCATGAATCTGCTGGGCGCCGAGGTGCGCGCAGTGGCATCGGGATCGCGGACGCTGAAGGATGCGATGAATGAGGCATTGCGCGACTGGGTCGCCAATGTCAGCGACACGTTTTACATCATCGGTTCGGCGGCGGGACCGCACCCCTATCCGGCCATGGTGCGCGATTTTCAAACCGTAATCGGCGAAGAGGTCCGCGCCCAGATTCTGCAAGCCGAAGCGCGGCTACCCGATCTGCTTGTCGCCTGCGTCGGCGGCGGGTCGAATGCGATCGGATTGTTTCATCCCTTTCTCGACGAGCCCACGGTTTCCATCACCGGGGTTGAAGCGGCGGGCGAAGGACTGGCCACACGGCACCACGCCGCGACGCTGTCGAAGGGAAGTCCGGGCGTGCTGCATGGCGCGCGCTCCTATCTGTTGCAGGATGGCGATGGACAGGTGCTGGAGGCGCACTCGATATCCGCGGGACTCGACTACCCCGGTGTCGGCCCCGAACATTCCTGGCTGAAGGAGTCGGGGCGCGTGAATTATGTCTCGATCCGCGATGATGAAGCGCTGGACGCATTTCAATGGACGTGCCGTCTGGAAGGAATCATTCCCGCGCTGGAATCGGCGCATGCGATCGCGCAGGTCATCAAAATGGCGCCGGAAATGGAACCGGACAAAATCATCGTGGTTGGACTTTCCGGGCGTGGCGACAAGGACGTGTTCACGGTGGCGCAAGCTCTGGGACAAAGCCTATGAGCGCGGTCCCGCAACCGGGCGGGACACGGATCGGCGCGCGCTTTGCCGAATTGCGGGCGCACAGGCGCGCGGGATTCATTCCGTTCGTTACCGCTGGCGATCCCGATGCGGAGGCGTCGTTCGAGATACTGCAGGGACTTCCCGGTCATGGCGCAGACCTGATCGAACTCGGGGTTCCGTTTTCCGATCCGATGGCGGACGGTCCGGCCATCCAGGCCTCGTCGCTGCGGGCGCTGAAATCGGGAATGAGCGTGAAGGGTGTATTGGCTCTGGTCGAACGATTCCGCGCACGGGATGATGTCACGCCGCTGGTGCTGATGGGCTATTTCAATCCGATCCACGCCTATGGCGCAGAGCATTTCCTGCGCGACGCGGCGCATGCCGGAGTCGATGGCCTGATCATTGTGGACCTTTCGCCGGAGGAAGACGGCGCCTTGCGCACCCATGCATCCACAAACGGGATCGACATCGTGAGGCTGGCGACTCCAACGACCAGTGACCGGCGGCTGGATACCGTGCTCGCCGGTGCCGGCGGGTTTCTCTATTACGTATCGGTGACCGGGGTTACGGGAACCAAGGCGGTTTCGACCGAAGATGTTGCATCGGCGGTTGCGCGCATCCGCCGGAAATCGCGTCTTCCCTGCGCAGTGGGGTTTGGCATAAGGACGCCGGAGCAGGCGGCAGCGGTTGCGCGCATTGCAGACGCGGCCGTGGTTGGTTCTGCCATGGTTCAATCCATCGCGGATGGGCTCGTGTCGCAGTGGCCGCGCGGGGATATCGTGGATGGTGCGTTGCGGCTCTGCCGGTCGCTGGCCGATGCCGTGCATGGTGCGCGGGACGCACCGTAAACGTTTTACGCGAAGCCGCGAGATACCGGAGAAATTGCCTGTCACTCCGGCGCGCGGCAAAGCCGCGCGGGAGCGAATCCATCAGCCGCGCGGCGGCGCGGCCAAAGATTCTTTTCGCGCGCGGACGCGCGCGATGGATTCCCGCCTTCGCGGAAATGACAAAGACGTGCTAGTACTTTGTCATGAACTGGATCACGAATTTCGTCCGTCCAAAGATCAAGGGTCTGATGGGCGGCAAGCCCTCATCGCCCGATACGCTCTGGCACAAATGTCCTGGCTGCGGCGAGATGATTTTCCACCGCGACCTTGCCGCTGCGCAGAATGTCTGCCCGCAATGCGGCCATCACATGCGGATTGGCGCAAACGAGCGTTTCGCGGCACTGTTCGACGGGGAACATGAAACCCTGCCCGCACCGGAAGTGCCGCAGGACCCGCTGCGCTTTCGCGACGACAAACGCTATGTGGACCGGCTGAAAGAAAACCGGGCGAAGACCGGACAGCCGGACGCGCTGACTGCGGCGCGCGGCAAGATTGCCGGCGTAGCTGTGATTCTCGCCGTGCAGAATTTTTCCTTCATGGGCGGCTCGCTGGGTCTGGCGACCGGCGCCGCCTTTTTGGCCGCGGTCCGGACGGCAGTTTCCGAGCGGCGCGCTTTCGTTCTCGTGGTCTCCTCCGGTGGCGCGCGGATGCAGGAAGGCATTCTGTCGCTGATGCAGATGCCGCGCACGACCATCGGCGTGGACATGCTGAAGGAGGCTCATCTGCCCTATGTCGTGGTCCTGACCGACCCGACCACAGGCGGGGTTTCGGCCTCCTATGCGATGCTCGGCGATGTCCAGATTGCGGAGCCGGGCGCCCTGATCGGATTCTCGGGTCCGCGGGTGATCGAACAGACCATCCGGGAGCGGTTGCCGGAAGGGTTCCAGCGGGCCGAATATCTGCTGGAGCACGGGATGATCGACATGATCGTCCACCGTCATGAGTTGAAGCCGGTGCTGGGGAAAATCATCCGTCTATTGATGAAACAGCCGCCGGCCGGGCCGTCCGCTGCGCATGTGCCGGTATCCGCGCCCGAAACAGCCGGCACAGCCGGAGGATGACCGGTGATTCCGGCAGCAATGCCATCCTGAAACGCCTGCTTGACCTGCACCCGAAGCGGATCGATCTGGTGCTCGACCGGGTGGAGCGCCTGCTCGGCATCCTGGGCCATCCCGAACGCCGCATTCCGCCGGTCATCCATGTCGCGGGCACCAACGGAAAAGGTTCTGTCTGCGCTTTCCTGCGCGCGATGCTGGAGGGTTCTGGATACTCCGTGCACGTTTATACCTCGCCGCATCTGGTTCATTTCCATGAGCGGATCCGGATTGCCGGGCGGCTGATTTCCGAAGAGGAGCTGGCCGCGACGCTGGAGGAATGCGAACTCGCCAATGGCGGTGCGCCAATCACCTTTTTTGAAATCACGACCGCCGCGGCCTTCCTTGCCTTTTCGCGCCATCGCGCCGATGCCGTGGTGCTGGAAGTGGGGCTGGGCGGCCGTTTTGACGCGACCAATGTGATTGATCCGGTTGCCGCCTGCATCACGCCGATTGCGCTCGATCATCAGGAATTTCTCTGCGATTCGCTGGCGGCGATAGCGGCCTAAAAAGCGGGCATCATCAAACCGGGCCGCCACGCGATTGTCGGCCCGCAGGACGACGAGGCGAAGACGGTGCTGATGCGCCGGGCCGACCAGCTCGGCGCGCCGCTCTACGTCTATGGCGAAGATTATTCCGGTTACGCGGAGCACGGGCGGTTCGTTTATCAGGACTCGGATGGTTTGCTCGACCTGCCCATGCCGAAGCTGCCGGGGCGGCATCAGATCGGCAATGCTTCGGTTGCGATTGCCGCGCTCCGGCGCCTCGGGGGACGTTTCGCGCGCGACAGCGGGATCGAATGGGGGTTGAAGAATGTGGAATGGCCGGCGCGGCTGCAACGGCTGACGCGCGGGCCCCTGCTCGAAGCAGCACCGGAAGGGGCGGAGCTGTGGCTGGATGGCGGCCACAATCCGCATGGCGGCGCCATGATCGCGCAGAGCATGGCGGATTTTGAGGAACGCGCGCCGAAGCCGCTGTATCTCATCTGCGGGATGCTGAAGACCAAGGATGCGATCGGATATCTGCTGCCGTTCCGGGGCCTCGCCAAACACGTGACCACGGTCGGGATCGCCGGCGAGGCGGCGAGCCTTGGGGCCGGCGCGCTCTACGATGCAGCGCGAACGGCGGGGCTGGAAGCTTCGCCTGCGGATGATCTGCTGGACGCGATGATGCAAGTCTCCGCCTGGGCGCGTGCGCGCGAAGGTGAGGGCACGCCACGTATCCTGATCTGCGGTTCTTTGTATCTCGCGGGGCAGGTGTTGCGGGAGAATTCGTGAAGAGGACGAGCGGGAAACGAGAAGCGAGAGAGACGCCCGCGGTACAAGAAGAGGCGGGCTGGAAGCCCGCGGTACAAGGAAGACCGCGATTCAAGTGTCAGAACGTCAGAAGCTACGGATTTGGCCGTTTTTTTGTGTTTGCAACTGTCAGAGAAGTGTCAGGCCAACCGTCAGAAATTGTAGAAGGGCGGCTTTTCGCGCCGGGCATAATTCCAATCTTCGCCTAATCGGTAATTCCAACCCTGCACATGCGCAAGGGAGTGTTTCTCGCGAAACAGGCCATTGACTTGCGTGGCGCGATGAGTGCGGCGACGTCAGAGGCGATCACATGCCTTTGACCCATTTTCCTGTTCCCGCAACGGAGTCGATGGAAGTTTCCAGCTCCGCGATTTCTTTCGGCATTCCTATCAGGGTACCGGCGTAGTCGATCACCTGCTTTCTGTGGCCGTCGAATGAAATTGAGACGGTGTACGTGGCGAGGTCGCTGATGGGCGCCCGGTACGAATCGAGCGTCCAGAAAAAATCTGCCTTCATGAACGCGTCG
>JANWHR010000035.1 GCA_025450355.1 Micropepsaceae bacterium | reverse complement strand
CGAAGTGGACTGGAATATCGAGCTCGGCACGATCATGCGCCTCGCGCAGGGCGAGGGCGACGGTCCAGCTCTGCTCTTCAACAACATCAAAAATTACAATCGCCGGGACAGCCGGTGCCGGCGCGTGTTCGGCTGCGGTCTTTCCAGTTACCGGCGCGTGGCGATGATGCTGGGAATGCCCGGCGATACGCATCCGCGAGAACTCGTAAAGCTCGGCCGCACCCTGTTGAACGAGCGCATTCCGCCCAGGATTGTCGGGACTGGCCCGGTGAAACAGAACGTTCTGACCGGGAACGACATCGACATTCTGCAATTTCCAGTTCCGTTCTGGAATCGCGTCGATGGCGGGCGTTACATCCTGACCTATGCCGGAATTGTCACCAAGGACCCGGTGACCGGAATTCCAAACGTGGGGATTTATCGCGGCATGGTTGCAGGACCGCGAACCATCCCGATTCTGATGTGGCGCGCACAGCATATCGGTCAGCATGTCACGGCATGGCAGCAGCAGGGCGCGAAGGAGATGCCGATTGCCTGTGTCATCGGCTGGGAAGAGGCACTCGGATTCTGTGCCGGCCAGCCGGTGCCGAAAGGCGTCAGCGAATATGACGTCATGGGGGCGATCCGTGGCGCGCCGGTGGAACTGGTAAAATGTGAGACCTCCGATCTCTACGTTCCCGCAAATGCGGAGATTGTCATCGAAGGCATGCTCGGTCTGGATCCTTCCAGCTATGTCATGGAAGGTCCGTTTGCGGAGTTCACCGGCTATGTCGCCGGCGACCGCGCGCCGAAACCGGCCATCCGCGTCACCAGCATCACCCATCGCGATGATCCGATCTTGCGCGGCACCATCGAAGGGTCGCTTCCCGGCAGCTATTCGGAAAACGCGATCTGCAGTTCCATCATGCGTTCCGCAACCGCCTGGAACGTGCTCGATCGCGCGGGCGTGCCGGGGATCACCGGTGTTTGGTGTCCGCCCGTTCAGGCCGGCATCAACGTGGTTGTCCAGATGCAGCAGAGCTATCGCGGCCAGGCGAAGCAGGCCGCAAACGCTCTCTGGGGCAGCTCCGCCGGTCATGTCCGCTATAAACATGTGACGGTCGTTGATGACGATATCGACATCAACGACTACGCGGCGGTCGATTGGGCGATCGCGCATCGCGTCAATGCAGGGGAGAATGACATTGTCATCATGCCCGCGACATTCGGCATGGGACTGGACCCCTCGACGCGCCGGCGCGACCGCAACGCAGCCCTGTTCGGTACCGGCAAGTGGAATCGCGTGCTGATCGATGCGACCATGAACCTCGATTACGAACCTGATCCCGATCTCGGCGGCGCGCGTTTTCCACCGATCGTCTGGCCGCAGGATGCGGACCGGGCCGCCGCGCTCGCGCGCTGGCCGGAGCTGGGGCTTGCACCGCCCAAACGCTCATGAATTCAGTGCTAGGCAAGCCCGTGCGGCGCAAGGAAGACGCCGCCCTGCTGACCGGCAAGGGCCGGTTTGCCGATGATGTCGCGGTTCCGGCCGGAACGCTGTCTGCCCATGTCATCCGGTCACCGCACGCGCATGCCCGGATTCGCCGGATTGAGAATGCCCGCGCGCTGGCGATGCCCGGCGTGCACGCCGTCATCACCGGAGATGAAATCCGCGCTCTTTCCGATCCGTTTCTCGTGGCCGTCAAGGAGCCTGTTCGGCAGTGGTCGCTCGCTTACGAACGGGTGCGGTATTTCGGCGAACCGGTGGCGCTTGTGCTCGCCGCAAACCGCTACCTCGCGGAGGATGCCGCAGCCGCCGTGGAGATCGATTACGAAGTCCTACCCGCCGTGCTCGATCCGCGACAGGCGCTCGAAGCCGGCGCACCGCGGTTGCACGACGATCTCTCCGGAAACGAAATCGGACCACGGAGTTTTGTTTACGGCGATCCTGACCGGGCGTTCGCCGAAGCCGATGCGGTGGTTAAGCTGACCACCGCATATCCTCGCAATTCATTCACCCCGATCGAATGTTTCGTCGTAGTAGCGGAATATCGCGCATCCGGCGGCAGTTATGACGTGCTGTCCAATTTTCAGGGGCCGTTCAGCGCCCATCCCGTCATGGCGCGCGCAATGCGGGTCCCCGGAAACCGGCTGCGCCTGCGCACGGCAGGCGACAGCGGCGGAAGCTTCGGCATCAAATTGTCCGTGTTCCCGTACATCGTGCTCATGGGGCTCGCCGCACGCATTTCGGGGCGGCCGGTCAAGTGGGTCGAGGACCGTCTCGAACATCTGACGGCCGCGAGTTCGGGCCCGAACCGCTTGACCATTGCGGAAGCCGCCGTGAAGCGCGACGGCCGCGTGCTCGCGCTGCGCCTGGAGCAGATTGAGGATTACGGCGCGTACTTGCGAGCGCCGATGCCCGGACCGCTCTACCGGATGCACGGCGCGAGCACCGGCGCTTATGACATCCGGAATCTGGCTATCACCAATCGCATCGTACTGACAAACAAAGCCCCGGCAGCGCTGGTTCGCGGCTTTGGCGGACCGCAGCTCTACCTCGCATTGGAACGGCTGATGCACCGCATCGCCATGGAGCTCAATCTCGATCCCCTCGATGTCATCCGGAGAAATCTGGTTCCGGCCAAAGCCTTTCCCTATCGGACAGCGGCCGGGGCCCTGTACGATTCCGGCGATTACCCGAAAGCCGTCGAGATTGCGGCCGGCAACGGGCGGCTGGAGGAGCTGAAATCGCGCCGGGATGCGGCGCGGCAGGCCGGACGGCGATACGGCATCGGATTCGCCGCGATTGTCGAGCCCGGCATGTCCAACATGGGCTACCTTTCAACATTGCTGACACCATCTGCGCGCGAGCGGGCCGGTCCCAAGAACGGCGCCATTTCCATGGCGACGGTCAATGTCGATCCGCTCGGCGCCGTATCCGTGACCGCGGACGTGCCCGTGCAGGGCCAGGGCCACGAAACGGTGATTTCGCAAATCGTCGCGGAACAGTTGGGACTTCGGCCCGAAGATATTTCTGTCAACCTTGAAATCGACACCGCAAAAGACCAGTGGTCCATCGCGAGTGGAAACTATTCCTGCCGTTTTTCGCCGGGTGCTGCCGTCGCGGTTCACCTCGCGGGCACTCGCATTCGCGACAAGCTCGCGCGGATTGCGGCAAAGCAATTGAATATTCTGCCGGACGATGTGGAGTTCGCCGATAGCAAGGTGCGCAGCCGCTCCAATCCCGACAACGCGATTTCATTCGGACGCGCGGCAGGCACGGCACACTGGTCTCCGGTCATGCTGCCCGACGGCATGGATCCGGGCCTGCGGGAAACTGCGGTCTGGAATCCTCCTCAACTGGAGCCGCCCGACAGCAGCGACCGCATCAACACCTCTCTCACCTACGGCTTCGTCTTCGACATGTGCGGCGTGGAAATCGAACCGTCCAGCGGCAGCGTGCGGGTGGACCGGTACTATTCCATGCATGACGCCGGCGCCGTGCTGAACCCGCTGCTGGCCGAAGGGCAAATCCGCGGCGCATTCGTGCAGGGGCTTGCGACCGCGCTGTACGAAGAATTCGTCTATAACACCCATGGCGTTTTCCAGTCCGGGAGTTTTGCCGACTACCTGGTGCCGACCGCCTGTGAAGTCCCGCCGCTGACCACCATGTACATGGAATCGCCGTCACCCTTTACGCCACTTGGCGCCAAGGGACTCGCAGAAGGAAACTGCATGAGCGTTCCGGCCTGCATCGCGAACGGAATCGCGGATGCATTGCAGGTAAACGACATTCCGCTCCCCGCAACGCCGCCGCGCATACTCCAGCGCATTGCCCCGATTTCACAGCCCGAAGGAAGGAAAACCCATGACCGCCGCCAAATGCCGTGAACTCGTCACCATCAACGGGAAAAATGTTGTCCTGCTTCATGACGAGCCGCCGGTCCGCAATGCGGGAGTCGCCGAGAACTCCGATATGTTCCGGATGCTGAATATTTTTGACCCGAAATTCAGGCCAAGCAATTACAACAAGGCGGACGGCACGCCATTGCGAATGTTCGATGCGAAAACCGTGAAGGTGGACCTGTCCAAGCGCAGCAAGGAGGACATGGGGTTCTGGCACCGGAACATCGATTATCACGAGATCATCATTTGCGTGAAGGGCGCGCTGCGCTGGGAAACCGAAATGGGCGTCCGAACCATGCACGAGGGCGACATGATGTTCATCCCCAAGGGGATCGCCCATCGCTCCATGCTGTGCGAGGACTCGGCGGAGGAAAATGTGCTCGTCGAATTGAAGATCGCCGAAGAATGCAATTATGCCGGCGGCTGACGCTCCCACCCTTCTTCTCCGCAATATCGATTGGCTAATCACCGTCGATCCGGAACGGCGGATCATCCGGGATGCCGCGATTGGCGTGAAGGATGGCCGCATCGCCTGGATCGGCAAGTCGGCCGAAATTTCCGCTTCCGGCGCGGACGTCATCGACTGCGCGGGAATGGTGGCGACTCCGGGTTTCATCGACGCGCATCTTCATTCTTCGTTTCATCTCTCGCGCGGGCTCGCGGACGAAGCCGGCGCGCAGTCGTTTCTCTTCGACCGGATGTATCCCTATGAAGCGGCGCTGGACGCGGATGATGTCAGGATTTCCGCGCAATTCGCGGCCTCCGAACTGCTGCGGCACGGCGTGACCTGCTTCATCGATCCCGGCAATTACCACCCGGAATCCTCCGTCGAGGGCGCGTTGTCCACGGGCATCCGGATGCTGGTCTCGCGATCGTCGTTCGATCTCACCAAATCCGTGCTCGGAATACTTCCGGAACGAATGATCGAAAATACGGATGTGGCGCTCACGCGTGCCGAAGAGGTCCTGCAGCGCTACGCCCGCTCCGGCAATCCCCGGCTGTCGGCGACTGCGAGCTTCCGTGGACTGAACAATGCGTCCGATGCGCTGATTCTCGGGCTGAAGGAGCTGGCCGGACGATTCGGGACACTGCTTCAGACGCACGCATGCTTCAGTTATTCCACTCACGATTCCAGCGTGGCGCGTTGCGGTATGGCGGAAATCGAACGGCTGGAAAAACTCGGGGTTCTCGATGACCGCATGCTGATCGTCCATTCCGGCTGGCTTGAGCCGCAGGAAGTGGCGATTCTCGCGCGCCGCAAGCCGGCCCTGGTCTGCGCGCCCAGTTCGAGTCTGCACAATGGCTACGGCAATTTTGTCATGGGCAAACTGCCGGAATTGATGGCGCTCGGCGTAAATGTCGCGCTCGGTTCAGATCACGCGAGCTCGGGAATCGTCGATATGGTCCAGGAAATGCGGCTGGCCTGCTGCGGTTACAAGGAAGTTCGCGCCAATCCGCGGGTCATGCCGCCGGAGACCGCGCTCGAAATGGCAACCATTAACGGTGCCAGGGCAACCCCCTGGGCGAATCGAATTGGCAGCATCGAGACTGGCAGGGATGCCGACATCGTGCTGTTCGATACCAACCGCCCGGAATGGCAGCCGCTGATCAACCCTGTCGCAAATCTCGTTTACAGCGCAACGGGTGATTCCGTACGCCATGTGTTCGTGGCCGGCGAGCAGGTCGTGAAGAACGGCCGCTGCGTCCGCATCGACGAGACGGAGCTGTACCGGCAGATACCGCGGACCGTCGGTCGTTTTTCACAGCGCCTGAAGGTGAAGGACATGGTCCAGCTCCGCTGGCCCGTCTTATGACCGGCGCCCTGCCCACGGAAATCTTTTCCGCCACCATGGAAGATGGGGTGCAGCTTCGTATCCGCCGCGGCGGGAATCCACACGGTGTCCGGCTGTTCCTCAGCAATGGCAATGGCTTTGCGATCGACGGTTACCGCGTCTTCTGGCAGCCGCTGCTCGATGAATTCGACCTCATTCTGTTCGATATGCGCAATCACGGGCGCAACGACCCCTCGGGTGCAGACGGCCATCATTACCGGCAAATGGCTGCCGACATCGGTTCCGTTTTCCGCGAAACGGAGCGCCGGCTTGGGCGGCGCGAGAGCGTTGGCGTGTTCCATTCAATGTCCGGCCGCGCCAGCATGAAACATGCAATGGACATGCAATGGGTCTGGGATGCGCTGGTGCTGTTCGATCCGCCCGATGTTCCGCCGCCCGGGCATGCGCAGTATGACGCGATGCACGGTTTCGAATTGCGGCTGATGGAATGGGCGCTGCAACGCCAGGACAGCTTCTCTTCACCGGGCGAACTCGTCCAGACATACCACAGCAATCGCGCGCAGAGCCGGTGGCAACCGCAGGCGCGCGAAGACATGGCCCATGCGATTCTCCGTCCGGATGGCAGTGGGGGATATCGGCTGGCCTGCCGGCGCGAGTTGGAGGCCTCGATTTACCTCGCCGCCCTGACGCTCGATCTCTGGCCCGCGGCAAAAGAATATGGCGGTCCGGTCATGCTGATCGGCGCCGATCCCGATGCGAAGGGCGCGCCACCGACCGCGGCTGCAAACCGCGCTCTGGCACACGAGGGCGGCTATGAATACGAAGCCGTGCGCGACACCGGCCATTTGCTGCAGATCGAGCGCCCGGACGCCTGCCGTGAGGTCATGCTCGCCTTCCTGCGCAAACATGCCCTCGCCCGATGATCAAAACAGACGCGCGAAAAATTCGCGCCATCCGCCCCGCTGCGGCATAGCTTCAGCGATCTGGGCTGCACTGCGGTCCGAGAACAGGCGGTCCGTACCACCGGCAATGTCGATCACGCCGCCCAAACCGCTGGTTGGCCGGCAATGAAAGTCCATGCGCAGGACGCGGCCTTCGCCTTCGGGCAAACCCACGGCTACGGTCCGCCCGCGTGGCAACGCACCGGCAAAAACGCCTCTGCTGCGGCCGGAATCGAAAGTTGCAACCACGCTGTCGCAATTCAAATCGGCATTTCGCGCCGTCAGTGTCAGCTCATTGCCGTAAAAATTGCGGTATTCCGATTGCCCGGGGGTGCCGGTCGTCAGCACGACCGAGCCAACGTGTTCGAGTGCGGCAAAGGCTGCGCTTGTCCCACCGAACACCAGCAGTGCCGCAATCCCAAGTGCGGCTTTCGTCATCGAAATCTCCAATATCCAATGCCGCGTTGGTAACGGCGCAGTATCCCGCCTGTTCCGTCACATGCCGGGCGCGGCGTTCGCCCCTTGACCCCGCATGTTCCAGGCGCGAATTCTCCGGCGGGTATCTCGGAATCGGTAAATGGAATCTTCAGAAGATCGGGTCCTGATCGTGGGTGCGGGGCCGGTCGGCCTCTGCCTCGCACTGAAGCTCGCGAAAGACGGCGTTGCTTCCACCGTGATCGAGCAGCTTCGCGATGACAATTTTCTCGACCAGGTGCCGCGGGCAGGCACGAACCACCCCGCCACACTGGAACTGTACGATGACATCGGCCTCTATCGCCGGCTGGAGCCCCGCGGGATCATTGCACCGCTGTTCCATTACTGGGACCGGGAAAAATCGGAACTGATCGCCGAATTCGATCATGCGGTGCTGGGAAACGACACACGCTTTCCCTTCGCCCTGCAATGCGAACGGATCAAGATCGTCGAAGAAGCGCTCGCGATGGCGAAGGACAACCCGCTGATTACCGTCATGATGGCGACGGTCTTCACCGGTTTCGATCAGGACGGGGACGGAGTCACCGCCTTCGTGGAGAGTGCGGACGGTGACAGGGATCGCCTGCGCGGGCGCTACATCGTCAGCGCGGAAGGCGCCCGCAGCATTGTGCGCAAGGAATGCGGGATCGAATTTGAAGGCTTCACCTATCCGGACCGGACGCTGAACATCGAAGTCGCCTATGACTTCAGGCGGCACGGCTACAGCGACCGGAATTACATTTCCGATCCGGAAGAATGGTCGAACCTGTTTCACTGGAAAGGTCCGCCGGAACGCTGGCGGGTGCATTTCCCGACACAGGGCGATGAAGACCCCGACGCGCTGACGGCGCCGGATGCGCTGCAAACCCGGCTGCAACATTTCCTGCCGATCGGCAGGCCCTTTGAGATCATCGGAAGCAATCTGTACACGGTTCATCAGCGGGTCGCGGCGAAATTCCACCGCGGACGCGCGATTCTGGCCGGCGACTCGGCGCATGTGAACAGCCCGATCGGCGGAATGGGCCTGAACAGCGGCGTTCATGATGCATTCAATCTGGCGGAGAAGCTTGCCGCGATCTGGCGCGGAGAAGAGGGTGGGGCGCGGCTCGACCGCTATGAAAGGCAACGCCGGCACATCGCGGTCCAGCACACGCAACAACAGACCATTCGCAACAAGAAGCTTTTGGCCGAGAAGGACCCCGCCGTCCGGCGCCGCAATCATGACGAATTGCGGCGGCAAGCCTCAGACCCGCAGCTTGCCCGCAAATTCCTCCTGCGCACGTCGCTGATCGAATCTTTGCGCGAAGCCGCGCGGATTCAGTAGGCACGGCTTTGCCAGCTCGCGCACCTGTTTACGGACAGCGGCTCGTTGCCGTCACCGGACACATGCTGGCGTCTCTCGCCGCGATTCGGACCCATGAACGCGGCGGAAGCCTTGCGGACGCGGCGATCGCGGCCTCTGCGGTCACTTCCGTGGTGCTGCATCACGCGGCAGGAATTGGCGGCGACGCATTCCTGATCTATCGCGACGGGCGCTCGGGACATGTGTATGGGCTTAATGCCTCCGGAACCGCGCCTGCACTGGCGACGGCCGGTGGCTTTGCCGATGGAATACAACAGCACGGGCCACGCGCTTCGCTGGTCCCTGGACTGGTCGCCGCCTGGGATACGCTGCATCGCCGTTTCGGGCGGCTGCCATGGCGCAGGCTGTTCGAAGCGGCGCTGGATGCGGCTGCGGGCCATGTGGTTTCGGACGTGGCGGCCGAACGCGCGGGCGCCGAAATGAAATCGCTCGCAGCAGATCCGGGTTGTGCCGCGCTCTACATTCCCGGCGGCACGCCCGTTCCGCGCGGCTCCATTCTGCGTCAGCCGGCGCTTGCCGCCACGCTCCGCGCGATCGCGGGCTACGGCGCGGATGTGTTCTATCGCGGCGCGGTCGCCGAACAGACGGACGTATTCTTCCGCGCCCAGGACGGTTTGCTGCGGGCATCCGATCTTGCGGACTATCGTCCCCTATGGGTCGAACCGCTGACGGGTGGCTATCGCGGCCATACCGTCCATGTCATGCCGCCCAACTCCTGCGGTGCGCTGCTGCTGTTACAGCTCGACGGCCTTGCCGCGGTCGAGTCCGCCCGGCTCCGCGATTCCACGCTGTTCCGTATTGCCTGTCAGATGAGCGCCATGCGCGCCGCCTTTGCAGGCGGCGTGCCGCTGATTGCCGATCCGCTGGCGATTCCCGATGCCGTTGGGCGGCTGTTGTCGCCGGAAGCAAAGACCCGGGTCCGCGAGGCGGTTCTTGCCGGAGGCGCTTCAGAGAAGATGCCGGACTCCGGCGGCACTTCCTGCCTCGTGCTCGCGGATGCGGAAGGAAACGCCATCTCGCTGGTTCAGAGCGTCTTCAACGTGTTCGGCGCCATGCTGCTCGATCCGGAAACCGGCATCCTGTTCAACAACCGGATGCACGGCTTCAGCCATGATCCGCGCAGCGCGAATGTGGTGGCGCCCGGAAAGCGGCCGGCCCACACGCTCTGTCCGGTTCTCGTCGAAGACCCGCACGGCTTGCGCTTCGCCATGGCGACGCCCGGCGGGCTGTCGCAAACGCTCACGAATGTGCAGGTACTCGCCCATCTGATCGATTGCGGCATGAATGTTCAGCAGGCGGTGGAAGCGCCGCGCTGGTGCAACACCCGCCGGGGTGATTTCCTGATCGAGCGAAGCTTTCCGGATGATTTCGCCGGAAAGCTCAGCGACATGGGCCATCGTGCGGAACGGCGCGATGACGGCTATTTCTACGGTTCGGCCAAGGTGGCCGAAAGGCTGCCCTTCGGTACGCTCGCAGGCAGCGCCGACTTCCGCCGTGAAGCTTTCGCCCTGGGATGCTGAGCCTGCAAAGCGTCATCGATGTAATTTTGTGTGGCTGCGTGGCGCAGGGACCGCGGATGCATGCGGCCGTGCCGGCGGAACGGCGAACCAGAAAATCGCCGCGACCACGAACGCGAGTACGTAGAGGGGCAGAAATACCCAATCCGGCAGCGGCCAATAGATCAGTGACATGATCAGACGATTGAACAGCGAAGGCTTCTGCGGATTTCCGGCGCGGCTGAAGAGCGAGTCCTGGATAATGGTGAGGAAGCACAGGCGTCCGGCGATGACCTGCGCGGCAACAATGGCAAGCGAGACCAGGTGCGCGATTCGCCACCAGAAATTGCGGATGAATGTCCATCCCTGCCACACGCCAAGGGGAATCGCGACCAGCCAGAAGACATTGAACAGCACAATTGAAGCGTGGACGTACAATGTCGCCCAGGCGGCGGTGCGAAACACAAATTCCTGATCGGATAACATCCGTGCATCCGGGGCCTGCGCGTTGCGTTCTGCGGGGTTTGCGCAGCAGTTGCCCCATATCCAAACTTTACTGAATCAAGCGCCACAGTGGAACAAGTCGCCGATTTCCTGGCTTTTTGGCTGATTCAAAGCGCCCAACGGTCGCCACACAGGCGCCACGCAATCACCAGCGGGGAAGAAAAGCAGTCCTGTTTGGCCGGTGATCCCCCCGCAAGCGGAGGCAGCCGGATGCGCGCCAGCCGCCGTTGCGGACGAGTGGAAACAGCAAGCCGGAAACCGAACTGTCCTACGATGTCAAAGAGCACCGCACCGATGGCGAAGCGGGATGGGGCT
>JANWHR010000034.1 GCA_025450355.1 Micropepsaceae bacterium | reverse complement strand
GGTCAATCGAAAACCTGCGCCTCAGAGCGATGCGAGATACGCTGCGACCTCGCGCATCTGGTCATCCGTCATGTGCTGGACATTGGCATACATGATGGCGTTGTCGCGCGCCTTGCTGCGGAACGCCCGAAGCTGTGCCACGAGGTATTCTGGGTGCTGGCCGGCAATCCGCGGGAACGCCGCCATCCCGGCGCCTGCCGCGCCGTGACACGCTCCGCACGCGGGCACGTCCTCCGATTGGATGCCGTGCTCGTAGATCTGCTTGCCGGCAGCAACCAGAGCCGCACTCTCGCCGGCCGAACCCTTCGGCGGCGGCACTGCCGAATAATATGCGACGATCTCATTCATGCTCGATGTCGTCAAGGCGCCGGCCTGGCGCCACATATAGGCCACGGCATCCGGATCGGCCCGCATGTGATTCCGGAAGTTCTTGAGCTGGGCGTCGAGATAGTCCTTGGTCTGCGCCGCAAGGTTGGGGAACCGAGCCCTCGGACTGATGCCCTCATCCCCGTGGCACACGCTGCACGTATCGGTGACAATGTCCGGCTCCGGCGGGACAGAGGTTTGTGCCATCGCGCTTACCCCGGTGAGCAGACCCGCCACGCTCAAAGCTGCAATCGATTTCATCATCTTTGCTTCCTCTTTCCCGAAACGCCGCGCGCAGACAGACGAAGTACGAGGCTAAAGGATGGCCAGGAACCCCCTGTCAAGTACCAAATGAACCGGCCGCGAACCGATGAAGAGAATCCGAACCGGGTCATCTCTGGCCTTCAGCTGACTGTCGAGTCGCGTCTGGATTGCGAGCACGAGCGGCCGGCCGGTTGGTGGCGAGGTAGTTTCAGACTCGCCAAAAGCGGACGTTCGGCGAGGTCCGCGTGGCAAGTACATCGTTGCCCGGCTAGGTGCCGGGCGGCGGTGGGATGGCCTTCACCTCGGCGCCCAAAGCCGGCAACTCTGCGGCTTCCACAGCCCTCACTGCACGAAGGCCTTCCGCATCGCCCGAACCGCTGTCGATTGACACAAGCTTTTCAAGCAGAACTCGGGAGCGCTGCTCGCAAGCCCGTACCGCCGCAAGTAGTTGACGTCGGGCTGCGCCGCTTGTGCGCCCTGCCTGTTAGGCTAACCTTGTTTATGTCCGCTTTGCGCTGGAAATCTGCCACCCGGTTCGCGGTCTCAAGCCAGATTTACCGAAACCAGGGGCCGCTTATCCCAACCCCGGGGTGAGCTGTTGGCGCGCGCGGTCCAGGCCAGCCAGCAGCGACGACCGTGTAAGGGGGTAAGTACGCTCGGTTACTTCTCTTCTGCAACCGCGATATTCTAACGCCGTGAGCCGCCCGAATGACCTCGCCATGGCTTTACCCCGGAATCCGCCCTCGCCAAATCGCTGGATTGCGCTAGGCTGGACCGGACTTTCAGAGATCAGTTTGGGGTGACATTCTCTGAAAATGATAGACGTGTACGGACGTTGTCAGACAAGGACCCGGCGCCCCGTTTCCGCCACTCCCGTCTGACGGATACGACGCCGGTGACGTTGGCGCGAGGGTTACCAGGGCATCAATGGCGGAGTTGACGCGACCGGGAACCAAATTAAATGCGCACGACCTGGCGAGCGTCGTCAGCCTGACGCTGCAACACTATGACGATCGCGCGGAGAAATTTCGGGAAGGCACGCTCGGACATGACGTCAGCCAGAACATTGCAGCGCTGCTCCAGCACATCGAGGGCAAACCGCCCGCAGCGATCCTCGATCTCGGCTGCGGGCCGGGGCGCGATCTGAGGGCTTTTGTCGCGCTCGGCCACGCTCCGATCGGACTGGACGGTTCCCCGAGTTTTGTCGCTATGGCGCGCGAAGGGGGTTGCGACGTGTGGGAGCAGAGCTTCCTCGCGCTCGATCTCCCGCACAACCGCTTTGACGGCATCTTCGCCAACGCTTCACTCTTTCATGTCCCCGGCCAGGAGTTACCCCGTGTTCTCCTGGAGTTGCGTGTCACTCTCAAGCCCCGAGGCGTTCTATTCAGCTCGAATCCGCATGGCCACAATGAGGAAGGTTGGCACCACGGACGTTATGCCGTCTACCACGACCTGCAAAGCTGGCGCCGATTGATGCTCAAAGCGGGATTTATCGAACTCGCCCACTACTACCGCCCCACAGGTCTGCCGCGCGAACAGCAACCATGGCTCGCCAGCGTCTGGCGCAAATAGTCTCGCTCATGCGCATCTGGGCGCATTACGCGATCCGGGGCACTCGTCAAGATCCGGACAGACCGGCGTTGTGCGCGCGAAGTCGCCCTTGCGGTCCCGCCGATATCCGTGGGAGACGGGTGATATACTCTTTTTGATGAGCAAAGCCTTCACCAAAGAAAGCGATGGAGAGGAGAGCGAGGCCGGCGAAACCGCCCCCTTGCCCGCCAACCGCAAAAACTATGTGACGCCGGAAGGCCTGCGGGCCCTCCAGGATGAATTCCACAAACTGCGTTATGAGGAACGTCCAAAAGTGGTGGACATTGTGTCCTGGGCTGCCGGCAATGGCGACCGTTCGGAGAACGGCGATTACCTTTACGGCAAGCAACGCTTGCGCGAAATCGACCGGCGCGTACGCTACCTCGCAAAACGCATCGAAAGCGCCGAAGTCGTTGATACGGAACGGCAGAAAAGCCGGGATCAGGTGTTTTTCGGCGCTACCGTCGAATATGCCCGCAAAGACAACGCGCGGCAAAGGGTCACTATTGTCGGCATCGACGAGGCCCACCTTGCGAACGGCAAGATCAGCTGGCTGTCACCCGTCGCGCGCGCATTGATGAGAGCCCATGTCGGGGATGTGATCGAATTCCGCACGCCTTCGGGACCGGAGACGATTGAAGTGCTTTCAATTTGGTATGGGACGAGGAAGTAATTCCGCTTACAAATCCGGATTTTCAGCTCGCGATATGGCGTCTGCGATTGCTGATCACGTGGTGGAGGCGCACGGCACATGCGTAATAGAGAACCTACATTGGAGGAGCGGAGGGCAACATCCGCCAAGGCAAAACAGGCGCAACTTGAGAAAGCGCGAGCGAAAGCGCCGGCGAACGATCCCGAATTTGCAGAGAAGCAGAGCCGGAGACAGGCGATACATTCCGCCCGGGAGGTCCGGGCGAGCGAACGCAAGGCTGCCAAAATGCGCGAGGCCGAAGCGAAGGCGGACATGGAAGCCGCCCGAGCGGCAAGACTGAGAGCAGATCAGGCTGCCGAAGAAGCGGTCATGGCTGAGCGCCGTGTCGCGCAAGCGGCCGAAGACGAGGAACAACGCAAACACGAAATCGCGCTGGAGGCCGAGCGCAAAGCCGAACGCGACCGCCGCTACGCCGCGCGCAAAGCACGACAAAAATAGCTGGCTTTTTGGAACTGCGCGAATCCGGTCTGTCCCAGGTGCTCGCGACCGTTTACCTGGCAACCGCTTGCACGTCGTTTAACTTGTTCAGGAGCAATCGTGATCATCCGTCAGTCACTCGAATTATGCGCAGCGAAAGTCCGGGGCGTGAGAATCGGATCGCACGTTCTACCGCTCGACGAGGCATTCAGCACCGGTGCGTTGATCCAGGACCTCGCACGCTACAGGAGACCGAGTTGGCTGCGCGCGTCGTTGGAGCTCATCATGACAGGTGGGTTGCTGATCGCGAGTTGGTTCGCAATGTGGATGTCGCTCGGCGCCGGCTATTGGCTAACCTTGCTGATTGCGATTCCCGTCGCGGGCTTCCTCGTTCGCCTTTTCATGATTCAGCACGATTGCGGCCACGGTGCATTTTTTCCCAGTCGGTACGCGAATGACTGGACTGGCCGGGTCCTGGGCGTTCTAACCCTGACGCCCTATGACTATTGGAAGCGCAACCACGCCCTCCATCATGCGACATCGGGCAACCTCGATCGACGCGGCACGGGAGACATACTCACCCTCACTGTCGACGAGTATCTGACGCGCTCGTCATGGGGGCGTTTTTGCTACCGTGCCTACCGCCATCCGCTGGTGATGTTCGGCGTTGGCCCTGCCTTTTTGTTCCTTCTGCAGCAGCGCCTGCCTGTCGGCCAAATGCGCAACGGCCCGCGGCCGTGGATCAGCGTAATCGGGACAAACGTTGCGATCTCGGCCCTCGCTTGCCTGATGATATGGTTTGTCGGCAGCAAAGCATTACTCGCAGTGCATCTGCCGATCCTGCTGCTTGCCGCGTCAATGGGTGTTTGGCTGTTCTATGTGCAGCACCAGTTCGAGCAAGTCGCCTGGTCCCGCGACCCAAATTGGAAGCTCCACGACGCGGCTCTTTCAGGAAGCTCCCATTACGATTTGCCTGCCGTGTTGCAATGGTTCACGGCAAACATAGGCGTCCATCATGTCCATCATCTGTGCAGCCGTATTCCGTTTTACCGGCTACGCAGGGTCCTGCGCGATCACCCTTCGTTGCGCGCTTGCGGACAAGTCACGTTCATTCAGAGCCTTCGGAGCATTCGGTTGGCATTGTGGGACGAATCCAGGCAGAGGCTCGTTACGTTCCGTGACGTCATGAGTGGCGTTCCATATCCACCGCGAATCGATTCGGTGAACACCGAAGCGAAAGAATAATTCGGTAATTCCCATAATTGATAATTCCAGGGACATAATACTTAATTCCATTCGCCGGTCACCCTCGCAGGGACTTGCCTGATGGCGCGAATGGCGCAGGTGGTTCGGCATCATTGCTGCCCCGCGAAACTCAAATGTTGCGATGTGCCCAGAATCAAATTCATACTGGTTGAGATTGACGCTAACGGCCACGTTCGGCCATTTCAGCCAAGGTAATCGATCCTGCCTGGCCGGGCACTCTTGACGGTCATGAAATCCGCTGTGGACGAAGCGGCCCACTATAACTTGCCGTTGCTGCCTCATTGCGCAACTCGTGCGCGGCAACCACTCCAGATTCGAACCTCAATATAAATACTGTGTCCTACAATTCGAACTTTGGCTGCTCGATCCCGCATGATGCATGTCAAGGGGATCACTTTTCAAACTGACCCGCTACCCGATAAAGTTAGGGTTTGCTTTTCGGAGGGGCGAAATGGGCAATTTCAGCGACTCGGGGTTCGGAAGCTTCGCATTTGCTGTTTGCTATTTCCTGCCAGCCATTTTTGCGTTCGTACGCAAGGTCCCCGACAAATGGGCCTGCTTCTGGTTCAATCTCTTAACCGGATTCACAATCCTGGGATGGTTCCTGGTGTGGATGTACCCGTTTCCTGTCCTCCGAAACTACTTCCAGGGCTTTATCCGTGTGTTTGCTGGCGGACTGATTAAATACGGAAAGACGGGTGGGGCGCCCAGCCCACGCCCGCTGGGCGGTGGCGCCATGCCGCAGCGGGGCGTGTGCCCGAATGGCGCGACCGGGCGCATGAGCTGCCCGCAATGCCTCGGCAAGGGCACCTGGTATCAGCCGCCAACAACCGCTGACGGGGCGCCGCAGTTGATCCGGTGCCCATATTGTTTGGGTAGCGGAAGCGTCCAATGCACCGTATGCGGAGGAACAGGCTGCGCCTGAACGCGTGCCGGACAGGCGGCCATCGCTCGCGCGCTATTTTGATGGGCGCGTGAAGAAGAACGCACCGCTACTCCGAGCCCAAAGCCGGACTGCGGATTAGCCCGCTTTCGGGCAAAATCCAGTCAGGCGCTGATCACTTTTGGAGCAATCAATCGTAAAAAAAGAACGATTATACAGAAATTATGTGTTGGACAGATTGATCCCTGCGCCGCATAGAGCGGCATTGGTTTGGAATCTTTGCTGATGAATGAAAATATTCGGACGTCGACACTCGCCGGCTCACGCGCGCCGGCGCGGGAGACCAGGGGCTTATGGGCGGAGGGCGGCGCGCCGGCTGGAGTGCTTCCGGGCGTCCTGCTTGCCGCAGCGATTGCGGCATTTGCGTTCCTGCTGCGCCGGGTGCCCGGCATCGGTATTTTCAGCCCCATGATCATTTCCACTTTTCTCGGGATGGCGCTGCACAATGGCGTTGGGACACCGGCCTGGGCGAAGGCAGGAGTTGTGTTCAGCCTCAAGCGCATTCTGCGGTTGGGGATCATGCTTCTCGGGTTTCAGCTTTTGCTGACGCAGGTGGTCCAGATCGGGCTTACGGGAATTTCGATCATCCTGATCACATTGGCAGCCACATTCGCTTTCACGAAGTCGCTGGGCCGCGTCATGGGCGTTGACCGGCGCCTCGCCGAATTGATTGCGGCTGGTACGTCGATTTGCGGTGCATCGGCAGTCATTGCGACCAATACGGTTACGGAAGGAAGCGATGAGGACGTCGCCTATGCAGTCGCATGCGTAACCGTATTCGGATCTGTGGCCATGTTTCTTTATCCGCTGTTGCCCGCGGTGCTCGGTCTCGATCCACATTCGTTCGGGCTGTGGAGCGGCAGCTCGATCCACGAAATCGCGCAGGTGGTTGCGGCTGCCTTTCAGGATGGCGATCGCGCCGGCGAAACCGCGACCATCGCGAAGCTCACCCGGGTGATCATGCTCGCGCCGCTCGTCCTCACGCTCGGCTTTCTGGCCGCGCGCCGCGCCCGTCATACAAAGGACGGCAAGCCGCGCACGGCGCCCCCAAAGCCATGGTTCGTGGCCGGATTTATAGCCATGATGCTCATCAACGCCGCGGTGACGATTCCCCCGGCGGCAAAGGCCTGGATCGTTGCCGCCACGACTTTTTTTCTGTCGATGGCTTTGGCCGCGATGGGACTGGAAACCGATTTCCGCAAACTGAAGGCAGCAGGCCTGAAGCCGGTTGGGCTGGCCGCTGCGGCGTGGGCGTTTATCGCCGGCTTCAGCCTCGTTTTGGTGAAGCTCTTCGCCTAACTTGAGGCATGACCCTTGAGCAGCTTCGGCTATTCGTCGCGGTGGCCGAACGCGAACACGTCACCCGTGCGGCCGCAGAGCTGCGGCTGACCCAATCGGCGGTCAGCGCGGCCATCGCCAATCTCGAATCCGAACATGGCGTAAAGCTGTTCCATCGCGTGGGGCGTGGAATCGTCCTGAGCGAAGAAGGACGCGTTTTTCTCGAGGAAGCACGCGCGGTTCTCGCCCGGGCAACCGCGGCCGAACGGGTACTCGAAGAACTCAGTGGCCTGAAGCGGGGCACATTATCGGTGCAGGCAAGTCAGACCATCGCAAGCTATTGGCTGCCCGCCCGGCTTGTCGCGTTCCGCAAGGCCTATCCGCGGGTGGACGTGAAGCTTTCGGCCGGCAATACGCAGCAGGTGGCGAATGCCGTGAGCGCCGGGACGGCAGAAATCGGTTTTGTCGAAGGCCAAATCAGTGATTCGGAGCTCGTACTCACGACCGTTGACCAGGACAGCCTCGTCATCGTGGTGGCGCCGGGCCATCCTTGGGCTCGGGCGCGCTCCGTGGGCGCCGCCAGGCTTTTGGAAAGCGAATGGGTCCTGCGCGAACCGGGCTCTGGCACGCGATCGGAATTTGAAACCGCGTTGCTCGGGCGCGGAATCCATCCGGAGCAGTTGAGAGTGGCAATCGAACTGCCATCGATCGAAGCCGTGCGGGCTGCGGTGGAAGCAGGCGTTGGCGCAACGGCCATTTCTGAACTTGCCGTCGGGTCAGCCCTCAAAGCCGGAACCCTGGTGCGGGTCGGATTTAAGCTGCCTCGCCGCGTTTTTCATGCGGTGCGCCACCACCGCCGCTATCATTCGCGCGCAGCACAAACGTTCATGGCCATGATCGCCGGTCGCGGGTGATGCCGCGGGATTGCCTGTTGGCGTGACTTGTTTTCCCGCCCGGCTGCGGCGAATATCCGGGGCGAGGCGAAGATCACGGCAGGTCGTGATATGCAATTCTCCTCTTGGAAAGTACCGGTTGCCCTGAGTTTGCTCCCTCTGGGCCTCATTTCGGCAAATGCAACTCCTGCCGGGCAGGAATCCATTCCGCAGCTCGGCTACGCCTATCTGGCGTGGTCGAAAGTGGACAACGCGTTTCAGCCGATCCCGGGGACCCAAGCAAGCTGTTCGGAAAACAATCCGAACTACATCGACAGTACGACCGTGTCGGCGATCCCGGTGGCTGCCAAGGCGGATTTTTGACCCGTGGCGCGGTAGTCCTCTTTGCGCAAATCTTGTGAGGCGGCGATGAAGCTCCCACAGAAGATATGGCTTGCGGCGGCGTTGGCAGGGGTTGCGGCCGTGTCTGCGTCCGCAGCGCCCGCCGCTTCCGTTCCAAACTTCTCCGGAATCTGGACCCATCAATGGGACCCCGGTTTTGAAGCGCTTGATTCCGGCCCGACTGCGCTCATCAACCTGGCGCGCCTGCCGGACGGCAAGTCGAATGTGGCGCAGCTTGCCGGAGACTATCACAATCCCATTCTTAAGCCCGAAGCGGCCGAAACCGTACGAAAGCTGGGCGACGAGTCAAAAGAGCATTTCGGTTTTCACAATCCGCGCAACCAGTGCTGGCCGATGGGCCTGCCTTTCGTGCTGTCAAGCGACGGGCTCGAGATTTTCGACCGCGGCGATCATCTGCTCATCATCTACCGGCTGGATCATCAGCTGCGCATCGTGCGCATGAATGCGCGGCACCCGGCGAAACCTGTGCCGGCCTATTACGGCGATTCCGTCGGTCATTATGCGGGCGACACCCTGGTGATCGACACCATCGCCCTCAAGCCGGGGCCGTTTGCGATGCTGGACTGGTTTGGCACGCCGCAAACCCCTGCCCTGCATGTGGTCGAGCGCTACCGGCTGCTCGATTATGATCAGGCCAAAGATGGTATCCGGCGCGCGTTCCGGGACAACTCGATCAATCCCGCCGGCACGCCACCGGTGACGGATCTCGGTTACCGCGGTAAATGGCTGCAGCTTCTGTTCACGGTCGATGATCCAAATGTTTTCACCACGCCATGGTCCGCCACGGTGACTTACGGGCCGCAGACTACGCCGCCGAAGGGGCTGGGCCCCTGGCCGGAATATGTCTGTGCGGAAAATCCGTACAAATACGGCACCGAAGCGGATGTCCAGGCGCCAACGGCCAAAGTCGCGGATTTCTAGCCGCAAGACTCTTTCGCGGCGTCACCTCAAGCAAAGCGCGATCTTCCGGGAGGATGAAATGAAGCCGCTTTCCACCATCACTGCTGCGGGCGGGTTGCTGTTTGCCGCCAGTGCAGCGCCTGCCATGGCGGATGTGATCTCGGACTGTAACACCGCGTTCACGCCGCCGTCGCCTCATCTCAGGTAATTTAACTTCGATCCGTAAACGTCCGCGTTGCTGCTGCTTGGTCTGATGAAGACAAATTGTGGTATTCAGCCGCGTTGTGTTGCGGTGGTGCCGGCCATCAAACGCGTCCATGACATGGTCCGTGCACACAACATGACCGTCTGGTACGCGCTGGTGGCCGAAAATGGCGGCAAGGGAACGCCCGGCGAGATGATCGATCCGGCAATCAGGCCGCGCCCCGGCGAGTGGTACCGCCTGGGTGGTCCGGAAAAATTCGCCGGCTCCACGCTGGAGCCGATTCTCCGGCAGAGCGGCATAAAAACTCTCATTATTTGCGGCTATTCCTCTGAAGGCCCCATCCTCGGCACCACCATCGAAGCGGCACAGCGTGGCTACAAGGTCATCGTTCCGGTGGATTGCTCGGCCGGCCGAAGTGCATATCGCG
>JANWHR010000033.1 GCA_025450355.1 Micropepsaceae bacterium | reverse complement strand
CTTTCCCCCGTTGATCGTGTGCCAGCGCTCCACGACGTGCAGATTTTCCGTATGCGGCGTGCGAAAAGCATCGAGAACGGTCCTGCGATCTATGCCAATCGTATCGACCACCAGCGTATCGCCCTCATAATGCCCAACCGATTCTCCGTACCAGGATGGTTTCGGATTGGCCGAATGCGGCACGTCGAGCCAGATGTGCCGGACATCAGAACCGCCTTCCTTGACCATGATGACTTCGCGTGGCGATTGAACGATCTGGAGCGGACTTGGAAGCGCGTACATGATCGGGATGCTTGTCGGCAGGCAGGCTGCTTCCGGCTGGAATGCGACCTTGCCGGCATCGATCTCGGCGGTGTCCTTTTGCATCACCTCCTTCACCCACGGCTTCAGATTGGGATTGGACAGATCGCCGATCTGGTATGTCCGTCCCTGTCCCGGCGTGAAGGGATGCGCCGGGTCCTGGCGTACGGGGGAGGCCGAGCCGGGAACGGGCGCGAAGCGGGCGCCGCGCGCATGCACCCAGCCTCCCTCGCCACCGGACAGGTCGGGCGGCTGCCCGGTCTGTCCACTCGCGCTCTCGACCAGAGCAAGCGCGAGGACGATGCCGCCCGCGACGCATAACTTCGATGAGCCCGGTCGTGACATTGCTACTCCCCTTCCGCTGTGCGCACATGGCAGGGCGGGTATGAACGGCGCCCCCCAGGGTGTAACATAGCGACAGGCTTGCGCGCGAGACGCGGAGGGAGAGACATGTCGAAATTGGCTCCGGTTTTGTTCGGTGCCGGCACGGCGATTGTTGCGGGCAATCTACTTGCCGCCGCAGTGGCGCAAACACACGATACAGCCCCCGATTTTTTCCTGGGAAATTCGACTTGGAGAACCCGCGGCGGTGAAGTCTTCATTCCCGTTCCCGGCGCGCCCAAACCGACCAGCAACGACAACTCGCACCCCTATGTCCACAATGTCGACGCCGCCCGCCTCGGCGTGCAGCCAACCTTCCGCATCTCGGACCTCACCAACCCCAATCTCAAACAGTGGGCCAAGGACCTGATGAAAAGGGACAATGAGGAGGTGCTTGCCGGAAAGATTGCCTATACGCCGGGCTCATCCTGCAGGCCCTACGGCGTTCCCGCAATCTGGAATTCGGGCGGCCCGTTCATGTTCGTACAGACGCCGAAGGAAGTGCTGATTATCAACCAGGGCGAGCAATTTGCGCGGCATGTTTATTTAAACGTACCCCATTCCGCCAATCTGAAACCCAGCTACTACGGGGAATCCATTGGTCACTACGACGGCGACAGTCTCGTCGTCGATACCATCGGCATGAACGCCAAAACTTTCGCCGACAATTTCCGCACTCCGCACACCGAGAAACTGCACGTTATCGAACGCATACGTCTGATCGAAGGCGGCAAGAAGCTCGAAATCCACGTGACTGCGGACGACCCGGACACGTTCGTACAGCCGTGGCAGGGCACCCGGGTTTATAACATTGGCAAAGCCATCGACCGCGGGGAGGCTGAACCGGGCCATTTGGGCGTGGCTGAGAGCATCTGCCAGGAAGGCAATCTCACGGCGCGCAATCTGAAATCAGCCGATTACAACGTTCCCATCGCCGGCAAGTCCGATTTCTAAGTCGTTCCGCGAACGTCTCAGCGGGGATGCGAGAAGATCGTTGGGAAGGAGGCGCCCGTCGCGTGCACCGGCAACGGCGAATCGCGGTTCGCTGCCAGCCATAGTTCCGTACCGTCGGGGATTGATGTGCCAGATGGGAAACGTGCCCGGCGATTCCGGCTCTGGCCTCGAGACCAGCGGCGTAGAGCCAGATCGCTCACCGTCGCTTCGTCCCGCAGTGCTTCCAGCGCAATCTTCGCCTTCAGCGCCACATCAATCTTCCGTCTCGTTCGCTTGCTCATGGCCGGCCCCGTCCGGCAACGCAACGGACTGATTTCCAACTAAGCCACCGGTCCCAATTCCGGGGTCCACTTCAGCTATTCCAACCCCAATCGTCCAAAGAAGCCGAAATTCAACTCCGGCCCCACACCCTCCGCGAAAATCCGTCAGTAAGCGGAACGCTGACGATCAGCAGTGAAATCCGGCGGTTCGATTCCGGCTTTGTGCAATTCGCGGCCGAGATTTCCAGCCAGCCATGTGAATGTCATGCGAAAATCACTGACCAGCGACCAGAGCGGGTAGCGAAAGGTCGCGGGATGATTCTTTTCGACCAGAAAGTGACCGATCCATGCGGGCCCGTAGCCGGCAATCACCGCGGCTATGAGAATCCATGGATTACCCAGCACAATCGCAAGGGCGACGCAGGCCGTCGCCGAGAGCGTTCCGCCGAAGTGCCAGCGCCGTGTCGCGGGTTTGGAATGCTCGTGCAAATAGAAGGGCCAGAATCCGCGGTAGCTCGTGATTGGTTGGACCCGGGCGTTGGTCATTCCGTCTGGCCTTTCTGTTATTCGAACCTCCCCTAATCATATCCGATTTACACGCGGCCCGATCGCGATTGTCGGCGCGATGCGACGCGGATCGGACTAATTTGGATAAGCCGATGCGACAGCTGCACAAATATTCCGGAAATCGCCGGGAAACGAAGGTTTAAGAGGCGCCCCGGAGTTTGTCTGGAAATCCTTCAATTCAGGGCTCCTCCCCAGAAGCAATCGGGGCAATTGAATCAGCGCGGACACGGCACTGTCCTTCAACGTCCAACTCGCGGGCAAGCGCCAAAAGGCTTCACGGCAACGGGCATCCGGGATCGCGTCAAAATCGACTGACACAATGCTAAAGCAGATGTGCGGCAGTGGACGCACATTCGACGCCATTGGCGTATTGGCATCCGCAGGGCAAGTCATGGCGGGGCGCACAGCGCGCTGCGCAATGATTTCAAGCTCCGCGGCAAGATAGTTTTGAGTGTCGAGTATGGTTGCATCGACGGGCGTATCGACGACCCTCAACAGTGACGGGAAAAAACCCAGGGGATAAACACGATCGTCCTGATCGAAATCCAGCCGCGAGCGGGCGTTCACGACAACATAGAGAATATTCTTCACATTTTGATATCGACGCGGCCAACGCTCGCTGATCGAACCGTTCGGGAAAGGTTCGGTGAATCGTTGATAAAGTCCCGGTTCCAGGCCGGCGCGGTCCTCAATCTCGAGGGTTGATGCCACACCGAGGTTGTCGACGAGTCCACCATCCAGAAGGTGGACATATCGGTCGTCCGCACACGCTTCCAGATAGGCGCGCGCTTCGCGTGCGGCACGAAGCTCGAGTAACTGGAGTGACTTGACCGCCAGTCCGTTCTGGCCAGTCGGGTCAAGCTGCACCGGCGAAAGGCCATTCTTATCCGTTGGGCACCCTCTTGCCGGGACCGGCGGCCGGCGCGACTCTTCTGTATCGAATCTCGCGTAACGATTGATCCAGTTTGGCGGACCCTGACTGGACCAGTTTTCACCCAGCGGGCAATTTTGCGAGTGATTCTCGATCGCGATCGGCGAAAAAACCAGGGGGAAGTTCGCGGATGCCGCAACGGCATAGCCCAACGGGAATTTCGCCAAATCCGAGCAGAGAAGATCGAAGTGCCCTTGGGTGAACGGAAAGCGGGTCTCGTGACCGAAATCGGTCGAATTCAGGATGATGTACGGCTGCGTCAAATCGGTCTGGTACTTGTTCAGCACGTCGGCAAACGTGAGTGGATGCTCGCCCACGGAAAACAGTTGCCGGGTAAGATACCCCGCGATTACGTCGCTACGCTGGTAGTTGGTCGCCGCGTATCGAAAGACAGCGACTGGATTAAGGCCGCGGAACTCCAGTGCGGCGTTGTTGTCCGAATACAGGAATTTTTCAAGGTTATTTCCGGGTCCGAGACCTTGTGCGCCCTTCGCGGCGTACCAGCCGGCCGCAACTGAACCACCAGAAACGGACGAGATGACGTCGATCCGGTCAAGGAGGTTTGCCCGTTGTGTCGCCGGAATTTCACGCAGAGCCAACAAAGTGCCGTAGGCAAGTGCAGCGGCCCGGACGCCTCCGCCAGAGAGTGTCACAATTACGAGGGTGTCCCGCCCGGAATTCCTGTCGGGATTGAACCGGTATCCGGCATCGGAATTAAAGGTGCACTCAATACTCTGCACATTTGGACAAAGAGCAGCCGAGTTTTCGCCGTCAGATATTGTGTGCGCGCACCCTGCAAGCTGCAGACTTCCCATGATTAGTACAACGCCGGAGAACCGCCACCGGCCGTCCAGACCAAAAATTGGCATTTGCCCTCGCTGTTCCTGAAGAAGCCGGGATTAATCGGTTTCTGATCTACAATCCCCCGGCACGAGGGAAATAGCGAGTGGAAACCCGCCGGGGCAATGATTGTCCACGCTGGAACGCGGCATTGTGGCTGCGCCATTGGCCGCGATAGGGATTCCGCGGCCGGCGGCAAAATGTAACTCCGGCCCCGCTTACCCTGGGCGGCAGCCCGTTTGCCGATTACGAGATTGATGTTAATCTTTGTACGAACGGCTCACGATGCCGTGCTGTGATGTCTGTGTTTAGCGGCCACAGCATCCCGTCGCGGGTCAGCACCTGCCAGACATCGCGCCGTTCGGCCCAGATCCGCGCCAGCAGGCGGTCGATATCCGAATAACAGGGCTGCCTTTGTCCATGCCAGACGACCATGGGTCCGAGCGGGGTGACGTGAATCCCGAGGCGCGCCAGTATCCGCAACAGAGATGGCTCCATCACTGCGCAGAGATGGGTGATTTCTGCCCGCGCCGCCATCCCGATGACCGCCTGCATCAAACCCAGCGAAAGATACGGAATGCGGCCTGTGATGCCATGGGACGCAGCGAATGGCGCCCCCGCATTCCGTCCTACAGTCCGGCAGCAAATTCTTTTTGAAATCGCAAACCGGGAGATTTCGGCGGTCCTTTCCAAAGGCAAGGGCGATTTTTTGCCGATGAATTCGCGCGGACAGATCTCCCCGACCGGAAGTCCCGCCGCCTTCGCGCCGGGACATGCGCCCGGAAGGATCAGGCGTACCGTCCCGAGGGGTTCGCGGGAGGTACGATGGAGAAGAAGACTGTGCAGCGAGTGCTGATCATAAGCGTCGATTTCAAGTCCCGTGGGACTCCCTTCGTAATTTTCGAACTGATTTTCGACGCAATAGACCTGATAACGCAAGCGGAAGGCCGCCGTCAGCTGTTCGGCCGTTTCGACGGGCGCGACCTCAAAACAGCTGTCGTATGAGTCCAAAACGCTGGAGGAACCAGAACCCATCAAGGTCCACTTCGCGTTTGATCGCCGTCGCGGATCAGTCCGCTACATCGGTTCAGGATTTCGGAAGCGATCTTGTGGTTTTCAGTCCACCGACTCCGTACCGCAGATAGGCGCTTTGCCAGCCCGACAATTCTTCCCGGGTCATCTGGTAGCGCACACAGGCCTCTTCCGCGGACAGGAGGCCATTACTGACCGCGAGAACCACTTGGGCCTTGCGCCGGGGAACCCAGCGGGTTGTCCGGGGAGCAGGTAATTCGTGAACAGACGAATATTCCGTGGCCACATTCATCCAGGAGACCCCTTTCAGAATCTGTTGCGCATCAGCTTGCTTGACTTGGGCCACGAATGACCCCCGGCAAAAGAAACCCAGTGCCCCTGTGAACAATCCCAGCGGCAGGAAGTCCTCAAAACGCGCAACAGCAGTTTAAGTTTCGCCTGAAATGCCAAAACCTGCCGCCGCAGCGCTGGTTCCATCCGGAACTGTGGTTCGTGGGCGATATTGGCAATAAAGTTGCGCAGAAAACCGCCTTTAACCCTGGCGATCGCAATCCCCGGAACCCGCCGTTTGCGTTAACCTTGTTTCGTCGAAATGGGGCGGGTCATAGTCATGGTCGAGTCGGACGAGATCGCCGGGCGGTTTTTCCGGCGGGCGGAAGAACTCCGCAGCATTGCTTCCAATGTCCAGGATGCCAATAGCCGTGACGCCATGCTGCGATGGGCCGATGATTATGTGCGGCTTGCGGAACGGGCAATCGAACTGTCCAACTTTGCACCGCGACGGAGCGAGGAAAACGCGCCGGCGCAGCCGCAACGCGCCGAAGGTTAATTCTGCCCGGCCGGAGCGGAACGCGTTTTTCAAACATACGTTTTGGCGGTCTCTCGCGAAGGTGCCCGATGGGCTCGGAGACGATCATCTTCCGCGGTCGCAACAGGGCGGAAGCCATGCGGACCATCCGGGCCCGGACGGTTGATCCGGGCACGCGCCGGTTGTTGAACGATGTGACCGCGGATTACGAGACACTGGCCGAAATCCTGACCCGTATCGAACAAACGCAGCGGGTGATTGCGAAAAGGCAGCTTTGGTTTTCCTGGGAATAGAAGGAACGGAATCCCGAGACATGCGTTTTGGGGGATCGGCTTGTCGCCGGGCGCGCTGTTCAACATTGCAACAGGGGTAGCGGGGATCGATGGAACTTGAAACCAGGGCGCGTGCGTGTGCGCAGGTGACATTCGGCGCCGTGTTCGCCGGAACATTGCTCATGAGCGGTGCGGTCATGGCCACACCGATTACCACGCTGACTCCGCTTACCACCAATGGCACGGATGTCTATGCGGTGTACCTCTTCTCGCTGGCCGGAGATACACTCAATCTCAGCGAGACCAGCCCCAACTCCGTTTCAAACATCTTCTGCAATATCAGCAACAGTGGCTGCACGGCCGCGACGACCGGACAAACCGTTTACCTGGGCAATCCAGGCCCCGGACTGGTCTTTGGGCTGACGGACGTCACCGACCCGGCCAGCTATACGACCAACGCCCTCGGCCTGGACGGCTACGCGCACGATGTCATCACGCCCACCGTGGATGCGAGCAACGCCAGTGCCGTTAACGCAGCTTACGAAACACTGGGCTTCGGCGCATTAACGGCGCAGGGTGCGGCCCCGATTGCACTGCTGGGCAAGACTCCAGGAACAGTCGTCACCTTTGTCGAGTGGGAAGACCGCATGCATGGCGACTACGACTACAATGATTTCGTTTTTGCCTTTACCGATCCGATACCGGCCATTCCCGAACCCGCAACACTCGCCATGTTCGGGATTGGTCTTGCCGGTCTTTTCGGCTTTGGCAGCCGAATTCGCAAAGCCTGACCATCTTCAATCCATGTAGCGGACTGGCCGCCGTCGCGCCGTAGCGGCGCCATCTCTTCGCGCGGGCAGAGCCGTACGCTATGGCGCGCCGCGAAGGCGGGAAGCCCGCCGGTCCATGCGGGCGGGACGCCCGACACATGGAAATGCGGGCTGGAAGCCCGCGGTACAAAAAAGCGGCGGGTATTAAGCACGTTCGAAAATGCGCAAGAGCTGTGGATTTTAATCTGCGGCGCAGTGCGGCAATATGGGCGCGAAGCGCAAAGGCGCGATGACATGGATAAAGCCACTGCCGGTCGAAAAACGGCTTCGTTCGGACCCTTGCCAATCTTCACTGCGGCCTGTTGCGCGCTGTGGATTGCACATGCCGTTGCCGCGCCGGCCGGCAATGGG
>JANWHR010000032.1 GCA_025450355.1 Micropepsaceae bacterium | reverse complement strand
ATCGCTGCCGGAAGTATCCAGAGTCTTAAGCGAATTTAGTTTTTAGTGCGTGGATCAAGAGTTCAAACCCTGAACGATTGGTGAATTGACTGACAGTCAATTTTACCCGCCGTGCGCTTTGCGCAATGCGCTCCAAAATCACTGAATGGAGCCTCCGTACACTGACACAATCTCGTATTTCGCGCGCACCAAATTCTGTAGCTGTCGGCCTAGCGTTTCGAGAACTGGAAACTGCGGCGGGCTTTTGGGCGGCCGTATTTCTTGCGTTCCACGACACGCGGATCGCGGGTGAGGAAGCCGCCCTGTTTCAGCACGGGGCGCAGATTTGGTTCATAGGCAATCAGCGCCTTTGAGATTCCGTGCCGCACCGCACCTGCCTGGCCGGACAACCCGCCGCCCATCACCGTGCAGACGACGTCAAACTGGCCATCCCGTCCGGCGGCGACCAGCGGCTGGCGCAGGATCATGCGCAGAACCGGTCGCGCGAAATAGATGTTCTCTTCCTTTTCGTTGATCCGTATGCGGCCCGGTCCGGGTTTCAGCCAGACGCGCGCCACCGCATTCTTGCGCTTGCCGGTTGCATAGGCACGCCCCTGCTTGTCCAGCTTCGGGCGTCCTTCTGCGGCCGCAGCCTCCGCCTTGTCGGGCTGCTTCGCCTTGATCAGCGTGGATTTGAGATCGGAAAAATCGCGGACGCCTTCGGCCATGGTCAGGCTGCCTTCACTTTGCGGTAGTTGCTGTTTTTGGGGTTGAGCGCGGCGACGTCCAGCACTTCTGGCTGTTGCGCCGCATGCGGATGATCGGGTCCGGCATAAACGCGCAGGTTGGCGAACTGATGTTTGCCCAACGGCCCGCGTGGCAGCATCCGCTGCACCGCTTTTTCCACCACCCGTTGAGGATTTTTCCCCGTGAGAAAATCCTCGGGCCGGCGTTCCTTGATCCCGCCGATGTAACCCGTATGCCAGTGATATACCTTGTCCCTGCGTTTGTTGCCCGTCAGCAGGACCTTGTCCGCGTTGATCACAATGACATTGTCGCCGCAATCCAGATGCGGCGTGTACATCGGTTTGTGCTTGCCGCGCAGCCGCATGGCGATGACTGCCGCCAGCCGCCCAACGACGAGTCCCTGGGCGTCGATCAGCACCCATATCTTCCGGATGTCGGAGGCTTTGGCCGAATAGGATTGCATGATAGGACTCCCAATGCGCGGGCCCTGATCCATGGCCGGCGCCGCGATGTAGCGGCCGTTTCGCGCGTGGTCAAGCCAATCACGTGCAATCGGCGCCGGAATCGCAGCCATTTCAACGAGCGGTATCATATTACCGCACATTCCGGGAGAACCTGCCGGTGAACCAGCAGTCCGCTTCGCCGCTTCTGCTTTCCGCCCGCGACGGCGGTATCCTGATGCTGACATTGAACCGTCCGGAGGCGCGCAATCCCCTGTCGGAGAACATGATGCGCGCGCTCCAGCTTGCGCTGGATGAGGTGGTGGAAGATGCCTCTGTCCGGGTTGTCATCATCGCCTCGACCGGTCCGGTGTTCAGCGCCGGACACGACCTCAAGGAAATGACCGGCTTCCGCGCGGATGGCGACCGCGGACTTGCCCGCTACCGCGCCGTGTTCGCGCAATGCAGCCGCCTGATGCAGACCATCGTCCGCCATCCAAGGCCGGTGATCGCAAAGGTTCAGGGCATGGCAACCGCCGCCGGCTGCCAGTTGGTGGCCAGTTGTGATCTGGCGATCGCATCTTCGGACGCGCGATTTGCCACGCCGGGCATCAACATCGGACTCTTCTGTTCCACCCCCATGGTGGCGCTATCGCGGGCGATTCCGCGCAAATTTGCCATGGAAATGCTGCTGACGGGGCAGCCGATATCCGCCGCCGAGGCGCAACGCCTTGGCCTCGTCAATCGCGTGGTCGCCGGTTCCGAACTGGAGAGCGAAACCACGGCACTGGCCCAGGTGATCGCCGCAAAACCGGTCGCGACACTGAAAATGGGGAAACTCGCCTTCCAGCATCAACTCGAACTCGGTCTTTCGGGCGCCTATGACTATGTTGGCGAAGTGATGGTGCAGAATATGCTTCATGCGGAAGCGGTGGAGGGTATCTGCGCCTTCATCGAAAAGCGTCCACCCAACTGGCCGAACCCATAATGGTCCCGAATTATCCCGACGCGCTGATCGCGCGGATTTTGCGCAGTGTAAAGTCCATCGCCATGGTGGGCGCCTCGCCCAATCCGGCACGCCCATCCTATTTCGCGATGAAATATTTGCTCGACAAGGGCTTCAACATCATCCCGGTAAATCCGGGTCAGGCGGGAAAGGAGATTCTGGGCCAGAAAGTCTATGCGCAGATATCTGACCTGCCCGCCCCTGTCGATATGATTGACATCTTCCGCAATGCGGAAGCCGCCGGCCCGATCACTGATGAAGCCATTGCCAACAAGGACCGGCTGCAACTGAAAGTGCTGTGGATGCAGCTCGGCGTCATCAATGAAGAGGCCGCCAAACGCGCCGAAGCCACCGGGCTTACCGTCATCATGAACCGCTGTCCGAAAATCGAATATGGCCGGCTGTCGGGCGAGATCGGCTGGTTCGGCGTGAACCGGCGCGTGATCGACAATCGTAAACCCTTTGCATTCAGCCAGGGCGGATCGCTCCGGCGCGGATAGGGAGTCAATCATGGCCGAATACGGCTTCGACACGCTCGCGGTGCATGCGGGCGCGCAGCCCGATCCCGCAACGGGTGCACGCATCACCCCCATCTATCAGACCTCCGCCTATGTCTTCGACAACGCGGATCAGGCGGCGGCGCTGTTCAATCTCCAGGTCTTCGGAAACATCTATTCCCGGATCATGAATCCAACCGTCGCGGTGATGGAGGAACGCATCGCGGCGCTGGAGGGTGGCACCGCGGGCCTGGCCGCCGCATCGGGTCACGCGGCACAGCATCTGGTGTTTCACACGCTCATGGAGCCCGGCGGCGAATTCATTTCCGCGCGCCAGCTCTATGGCGGATCCGTGAACCAGTTCGGCCAGGCCTTCGCCAAATATGACTGGCATGTGCGCTGGGCCGATGCGACGGAGGCGGACAGTTTCGCGCGCCAGGTCACGGACAAGACGCGGGCGATCTTCTGCGAAAGCATCGCCAATCCCGGCGGGGTGATCAGCGATCTGGAAGGTATCGCGCGTGTCGCCGAGCAGGCGGGCGTGCCGTTGATAGTCGATAACACGCTGGCCTCGCCCTACCTGATCAGGCCCATTGAATGGGGCGCGCATATTGTCGTCCATTCGGCGACAAAATTTCTCGGTGGCCATGGCAATTCGCTGGCCGGCGCCATCGTCGAAGCGGGCACCTTCGATTGGGCGAAAAGCGGCAAATACCCCACCCTGACCGACGAGAATCCGTCCTACCACGGCATCCGTTTCTACGAGACCTTCGGAGACTTCGCCTTCTGCGTCGCCGCGCGTGCGCTGTCGCTGCGGGATGTTGGCTCCTGTCTTGCGCCGCAGAATGCCGTTCTGGTGCTGACCGGGATCGAGACTCTGCCGTTGCGCATGAAACGGCATTGTGAAAATGCGCTGGCGGTCGCGGAATGGCTGGCGCGCGACCAACGGGTCGCCTGGGTAAATTATGCCGGACTGGAATCGCATCCGCTCTATCCTGCCCATCGCAAATACTGCCCGAAGGGCGCAGGTTCTGTGTACACCTTTGGATTGCGCGGCGGCTTTGATGCGGGCATGAATCTGGTCAACCGCGTCCGCATCTTCAGCCATCTCGCGAATATCGGCGACACGCGCAGTCTGATCATTCACCCCGCCTCAACCACGCACCGGCAGTTGTCGGATGAAGACCGCATCAAGACCGGCGCCGGCCCCGAGGTCGTGCGGCTGTCTGTCGGCATCGAAGACGTGAAGGACCTGATCGCCGACCTCGACCAGGCTATGGGATAGCTGGAAATTTCGCGAATCTATCTATACTCCAGCAACTCCAACGGTGTTGATGATGAAAATTGTGCTTGCCAAACGAGGCCCGAGGCGGGGTAAGGCGGCCCGGTCAATTCCCAGGAAACGGGCCATTATGGCTGATGGCCGGGCCGTCCTGGTCCCGGTGCTTGATACTCAAAACCCAAACTTCGGCTTACAGCTTGAGGAAATATTCCGAAGAAATGTGAAGAAAGCCCTGAAAACGCCAAGGGTCCGAACACGCGCCCGTCGTGCCGCCGTCAGAAGCTGAACGACCTACTCTCTGGATTGTCGCCGGGCCGAACGGTTCAGGGAAAAGTACACTTTATACCGGTGTCCCAATCGAAGAATTTGATCAGTCCGTCTGGATCATCAATCCTGACGCCCTTTCAGCGCGGATATTTGCGTCTGAAGGACTGAGCGCAAATGAATCGAATCTGCAGGCAGTCATCCGGATAGAGGGTTGGCTTCGCGCGTCAATTTCAGCGTACCAGACAGTTGGCGTAGAGACCGTTCTGTCAACATCGAAGTACCGGCCATTGGTCGCGCTAGCGCTCCAAAAGGGTTTTGAAATCTGCCTCATCTATGTTGTTCTTGATCACGTCACGAAAAATGTTGAACGGGTGCGCCTCCGGGTCGCGCGTGGCGGGCACGATGTGCCGGCGGATAAGATCGTGGCCCGATACAAGAGGTCCCTTCGGCAACTACCCTGGTTTTTAAACGCCGCCCACAGGGCATGGATCTTCGATAATTCAGCGGCGAGCCCGCAGCTCATCGCGGCCAAGCAGAATGATGAGGTTACGGTCTATCCGGCCGCATTCCCGACGATCCGGAGTGTTCTCGCCCGGCGCCGGTCAATACGCCGCAGGCAGAGATCACGTAGCCGAGAGTGATGCAATCACCACAATTGACGCGGGCACATTTCGGCTGCAATCGTTCGATTGGCACAAATCGGAGGATACCCCTGTGGGGATTGATAACCGGACAGCACCTTACACTGCGCTGTTCCTGCGCGTCTGCCTCGGCGCTTACGCCATTGCGCACATCTACTGGAAATTTTACGTGCTTCCGACCGGTTTCGACGGCTGGTGGAACGGCCTCGCCCAGGCCGGCTACCCATCCTGGGTGATCATCTATGTGCTCTCCGGTGAATTTCTCGGCGCCCTGTGCCTGATCCCGGGAATCTATACCCGCTGGGTCGCGCTCTACTGCGTGCCGCTGATCCTCGGCGCTGCGCAGTACTGGATCGTGCGGAAGGGCTACTGGTTCACCATTGGCGGTGCCGAGATGCCCCTGTTGTGGGCCATCGCGCTGCTGGCGCAGGCAGGATTGGGTGATGGCGCCTATGCCCTGGTGCCCTCCCCGGCATTTCCGCTGACCGGAAGCCGGCGCGCGGTACCGGCCGAGTAACGGCCGTCCTCGGCCGCGTGCGGGCTGGAAGCCCGCGGTCCAAGTGTGAACGCCCACCACAGCGTGCTGGCAAAGAGCGCCAATGCGCAGATCTGATGCAGCGCTGCCAGCGGCAGCGCCACCGACGACCACACCGTAACCACGCCCAGCGCAAACTGAACGGCCGTGAGCGCCAGCACGTGCCTGCCGGCAAGCTTCGTGGCACGCCCGGCACCGCGCAACCGCCAGTACAGGAGAACCGCAGCCAGCACGACCACATAGGCGACGGTGCGATGCTGAAAATGCACCATCGCGTGGTTTTCGAAATGATTGCGCCACCACGGTTCAAGATCGAACAGGCCAAGGGGAATCCAGCGCCCGGCATAGCTTGGCCAGGTGTTGAAGGCGCGCCCGGCGTCCAGCCCGGCCATGAACGCGCCCAGCAGCATCTGCACGAAAACCAGCCCCGGCAATGCCAAACCCGCGGATTTCAGCCACGGGGAACCACCAATTCGGCTGCGCGCCGCCCCGCCGATCT